>CAYGTD010000029.1:0-16125 GCA_964352725.1 uncultured Roseivirgaceae bacterium | reverse complement strand
CATGTGATGGCAGCTATGACTTTTGCTGAAATATTTCCTGTAGGTTTAATTGTTACATTAATTTCTGCACTGATTTTGAAGCGGAAGTAAAACGAATATTCTATCTTCATCCCCATGAAAAAAACATTCGTTTTTCTATTGGGGGTTTGGTTCCTCTCTTCTTGCTCAAGTTCGTCTGATCAATCCACGGAAAGTGCAATAAGTGAGTCTGTTGCAGACTCACTGTATAGACCATCTTACCATTTTAGTCCTACAAGAAATTGGATGGGGGCACCTGTTAGCATGGTGCTTCATAATGAAGAATACCACTTATTCTATCAGTACAATGCTGATGGCATCACGGCAAAGACGAATAGCTGGGGACATGCTAGTAGCTCTGATATGATGCTATGGAATAAACTTTCTGCACTTTCCATATTTGATGACTATCAGCAAGGAAGCATTGTTTCAGATGCTATGAATAGCTCTTCCTTGGGAGAAAACTTATTAATAGCTCTCGTCAACGAAAACGATGAAGTGAATCTACTTTATAGCAAAGATGGATTCAGCTGGACTGAATACAATGAAAATCCAGTATTGGAATCTGTAGGAACACCAAAAGTAAGTTGGTATAAAGAGACAAATCAGTGGATAATGACACTAACCAATCAAATGGAAATCACTTTCTATTCTTCTGATGATTTGATCCATTGGTCACAAGAAAGTAATATCTCTCTTGAAAAAATAGCTTCCAGTGCTGAACTATTCCCAGTTTCTGATTTGTGGGGTCTGCTACTTAATAGCGAAAGAGGTGTTGATATACTTCTGGGAAAGTTTGATGGTTCCACATTTAGTATTGTGCAAAAAGCTCAATCCTTTGATTTAGGCACTGATAACTCTGCCGGAACAATTGCGAAAATGAAAGACCGATCTGTTTATATAGGGTGGATGAACAATCCTACCTATATGAGTTCATTGCCAACTAAATCTTGGAAATCATCATTGACACTACCTAGAGAGCTACGTATGAATGATGAAAGACAATTAACCAGTTTTCCAGTATCAGAAATCAAGTCTTCGCTCACGGCAAAACGACGTGGTAAATTGGATTTACTTAAGAGTAGATCTGCCAATTGGTACAGCTTTTCGGCAATATCACAAAGCGAAAATGTTAAGATCTCTATTTTGAACGAAAGAGGTGAAAAATTAGCATTAGATTATGATCAAAACTCCTTTATCCTTGATCGGTCAGCCTCTGGCTTTAAAGATTTTCATAAAGACTTCTCCAAGGTAGTTTCTAATTCATATCCTAATCTTGGTGACACAATAAAGTTTGATATTTTCATTGATCGTTCATCAATAGAAATATTCATCAACGATGGCCTGTTGCAATTCACGTCACTTGTATTTCCACAAAATCCATATAATTTGGTGGAATTGGTTGTGGGTGATGAAAAACGAAATATCCCTGCTACAATTTATGATATAGATATGTACGAGGATTAAATGGTCTGTTACTTAACATCTTTCATAATTGAGTTAGTTCTTATTTACTCTAGGTAAATCAAAGTACACGTTTTTGGATTGATCTAAACTTTCGGAGATCAATGAAAAATGCTCTTTCGAGGGTTGGAGGTTAATGAACTTATCAATGATCTTGACACGCCTATAGATCATGAAAGTGTTTTCTACATTGGGATTAATTTGGTTTAAGTAAACATCTGAAGCAGTATCAGAAAATGATGGCACAAAAGTCAAGGCCACTTTCTCTAGCCTCAACTCTGAGCCAATGTTTTTAAGTGTTTTATTCCTTTCTCCGTGCAAAAATTCCTTTTCATTTCCGTATACAAAGTAGACTTTCAAGTAATCCTTCCTCTTGACACTTTCTGCTTCCAAGAAAATGAGCCATTCCTTTACTTCATTCCAGTTGGGATTATTTCCAACGAAATATAAAACACCATTGTACCAACCATATTTACATATAGGACAAGTACTTGTATTCTTATCCGGTCCCCAAGCGTGGTATGGAGTAAATGAAAAGACATCTTCACCAATAGCTAACCCAGATTCAGTTTGAACATTAGACGGTTCTTCTTTATTGTAATCTGGGATATTGAGACCTAAGTATATATCTCGCTCTCCCACCAACAGCCCATCCTTTTTCACAAAGCGAATCACTCCGCTTCCTCCTCTGTTCTCCATTCTCTTTCTTTTACTACTTGATAGCAGCATATCATTATCAAACACGAAATTGTCCAGATAGTAATGCTCTCGTCCTTCTTCCTTCACATACAAATGAACATGAGCTGGGTCATTCCTATTAGGATATGATCCAGGCATTGAGGTGTAAATGGCGTATTTACCTTCTCTATCTGTTTTCACCCAACCCCTAATGTAACCATGGGTTTGTCCCAATTTATTAGGAGGCATACTGATTACCTCGTTCGTTTTATGCTCATACTTTCCTGCACTATTTGTCTGATAGTAATACATAATAACATTGGACGCTGGAGTGGTTCCATCCGGTTTGTAGACCGTGCCAGGTTTGTAGACCGTGCCAGTTAATAATATTTGGTCTTTTTCCAGATACCACCCCCGACTTGTGTCACTAGCTGAAAGCTGACTGGGCATCCCATATGAAAATGGAAATGATGCATCAAAGTCCTCACTCAACACATTAGGTACTTGATCTGTTTGCGCGTTACAGCTGATAATAAAAACCAGAAAGACTATACTTGATCGAACCATATTTCTCATCTTTTTTATGGAAAGCTATGGGTTCAATGAAAAAATAGAGAAGTGCAAAATGGGTAATAAACTCAGTGGAGTCTAGGAGATGCTTAGCGGAGTAGCGATTCCCAATTTTGTCTTAAATGACGACTCATTCTAACCCATTCCTCATTTGCGAGATGGGCATCATAATCTCCATTTTTTCGCGATGCAATAGAAGTGACACAATCCCTATTGATGATGAAAGACCGATGTACTCTTAGGAATGTTGAGTTCAATTTCTTCTCTAGTTTCTTCAAATTTTCATCACATAAATACTTCTTATCCATTGTATGAACTACGGAGTAAGGCTTATTGGATTCAATGTAAACGATGGATTCAATATCTAGTAATATCCTCTTGACTCCCTCTCTTACCACTATCTTTTTGGCCGTTTCAGAAGTCTCTTCCATCTTCTTCCTATTGATCAGTTGAAAGAGATAAGGAATTACCAAATAGAAGAAAATGAGGATATAGGATTGATTGGACAAAGCAGTACTGAACATATGAGCAAAGCGATGAGGTGTGGTATAAGCAAGGTGGCTAATGGCAGTGAAGAATGAAGTGAATACCGCAATATGCAGCAAAGTAAGACCGACACTGACGATCACAGACCAGGTTATTCTAAAACCAATGGACTTTAACGCTACCTTTTTTTGGAGAAAAACATCCAGCAACGAAATAGGCACCAAGAAGACCCAAATGGTATTGTAAAGTACCGATTCTGATAAATGGAATCCTGTGTCTTTCAGTACAGAATAGACATAATCTTGAAAAATAGCGAGTACTAAAATAGGAACAACCAAAAAACCATACATCCATGATTGGATGCCGTGTTTAGTTCTTTTCCCGTTTGATAGTGAATAATGCATCAGTATTTGGTCTACTAAGCTATTACAATTATATCTTCTGATTTGAAAAACGAGTCTTTGATCCGTCTAACTTCATCAACTCCTCCTCCATATTCACGTAGTTCATCTTCTCCATTTTGGATACTTCCAGAGTAAAGAAGTCAAATTCCTCCACCACTTTCCCTACAAGTTGGTAGACTCCCTTTCCTCTGAATGGGTACCGCTTTACCGAAGGTGGAAAATGAACCGTATCAATGAATTGCCCCTCATAATCTATGAACGTACCAAAGCACATCCGTTCTCCACGGGAAGTGCCTGTATTCTTTACCGTGATCAAATATCCCATCATTTCAACGATCCTTCCTTGATGATTGGGCAGTTCGCGAGTCAGCATACCTATTTTCTGCACATTTACTAAATCAAATGGATTGCACAATGGAAATCCGATCAAATCCATTTCATCAAATGCGTCTTCTCTTTTATCATGTGGAAGCGGCGGCAATGCCCATTGCTTCATGGGGATTTCAAACAGTCCAGCTCCTGACCGATCTACTCCTGAACCCAAAATGAAATGCACCTGCCACAAGATTTCTTTTTTGGGTAATCCACAAAACCGTAAAGCTCCTACCCTCACCAACAGTTTGATTTGCTCCAAGGAAACCTTTACCCGACTCAGAAAGTCATTCAAATCGAGGTATTCCCCATGCTTCATTCGTTCTAGCAAAATCAACTCAATCACCGAGCTATTCAGGTCTTTTACCATACCAAAACCGAGATAGATGGTCTTCCCATAAATCACCGTGAGTCCTTCACTATTGTTCACACAAGGAGCTTCAATCTCCGCTCCATTCATTCGCGCTTCATGTGCATAGAGTTCTGGCCGATAAAAGCCACCGCCATTATTGATCACCGCCACCATGTATTCCAATGGATAATAGGTTTTGAGATACAATGCCTGATAGCTTTCCACCGCATAAGAAGCAGAGTGTCCTTTGGCAAAAGCATATCCAGCAAAGCTTTCAATCTGACGCCAGATGTCAGCCGCTAGTTCATAAGAATGCCCTATGTCTCGGCAGTTTTCAAAGAACTTATCCTTTACTTTCTGAAATTCATCTCTAGACCGGTACTTCCCCGACATTCCTCTTCTCAGCATATCTGCTTCACCCAAAGTAAGCTTCGCAAAATAGTGTGCCACCTTGATCACATCCTCCTGATACACCATCACGCCGTAGGTATCGGGCATAATATCCAGCAATACCGGATGTGCATCTTTTCGCCGGTCTGGATATCGATACCGAAGGATGTACTCTCGCATCATACCTGACTTAGCCACGCCAGGCCGTATGATGGAGCTGGCGGCAACTAACCCCATGTATTCATCTACCTGCAGCTTTTTCATCAACATCCGCATGGCAGGAGACTCAATGTAAAAACAGCCAATGGCATCTGCGTTTCGCAACTTCGCATTGAGCTTCGGATCTTCCTTAAAGGACTTAAAATTGTGAATATCAACAGCTGGTTGATCAGGACAATTCTGCTTAATCACTTCCAAAGAATCTCGTATTTTCCCTAATCCGCGCTGACTGAGGATATCAAATTTGAATAGCCCTACATCCTCTGCAACTACCATATCAAAATGAGTCACCGGATATCCTTTAGGAGGTAAAGATGTCGCAGTAAAATAATGGATAGGTTTTTCGGAGATCAAAATACCTCCAGCATGAATACTCAGGTGACTTGGAAATCCATTCAGTCTTTCTCCATACCGCCTAATCAGCTGACCAATGTGGTCTAATTTTTTTACATCAGATTGTCCCACTTTTTCAATTTCATGCGCTGGCAACCCAAATACCTTCCCCAGTTCTCTAATGATGGCTCTCTGCTGAAACGTACTATAAGTAGCCAATAAGGAAACCTGACCATTACCACCAAATCGTTCGAAAATGTATCGAGTGATATCGTCTCTGTCTTTCCACGAAAAATCAATATCAAAGTCAGGTGGATTTTGACGAAAGAGATTAATGAATCGTTCAAAATAGAGATCTAATTCTACTGGATCTACATCCGTAATACGTAGCAGATACGCCACAATACTATTAGCTCCACTTCCTCGTCCCATATAATAGTATCCCTTACTTCGAGCATACCTCAGAATATCCCAATTGATCAAAAAGTAACAGACAAAGTTTTTTGTTTTAATCAATCCAAGTTCCATTTCCAGTCTGTCAACAATTTCTTTATCTGGATTTTCACCATACCGATATGGTAGTCCTTCATAACAAAGGCGAGTGATCATTTCCGTGTCTTTCTCATCCGTACCTGAGTAGGTTTTGAGGTTTTGGTGATCTTCTGGAGTGCCGAATTCAAAGTCTATATCACATTGCTCCAATATCTTTTTCGTATTAACAATGACCTTTGGATAGTCTTTATACGCCTCAAAAAGCTGCCCTACTGGAAGCATCACATCTTCTGGCTTGGCTTCTTCTTCTTTCGAGAGTTTGCTCAGCAATGAATTATTGCCTATCGCTCTAAGCAACCGATGCATGTTGAAATCGATCTTTTCAGGCTTCAGAGAAACCGATTGTAGCATCACTAATTTATTCAGTTTCTGATGCCACTTGGTCAATGGGATCTTCACAATGTCTATCGGACGAATTCCTAGAAATTCATTCTTTCTCAGCTTCTGATCAAATGAAAAGTGAAATGGGTAAACAACAAACGCATGCTTAAATATCGGCGCTTGGTTAGGGAAATCTTTTCCTTCGTGCAAATGCTCTGAGAGGTATTCATTTAACTCTTGAAAACCTTTATTGCTTTTAGCTATACCAATAAATTGTTGTTTTGCGCCATTCCTAAAATCAATTCCAAGGATTGGTCGGATGTCGTATTCAGGAGCTAATCGTACAAAGTTGAGACTCCCTGCAGTGGTATTAATGTCTGTCAACACTAGTTCTCTCAAACCATTCTGTTGCGCTGATTCAAGCAGCTCTTCGGTAGATAGTGTGCCGTATTTGAAACTGTAATATGTATGGGTGTTGAGGTACATTTTAACTCTCCCCGCCTTTCAGGCACCCCTCTCTAATATTAGAGAGGGGAAGGGGGTGAGTTAATTGTTCAATCTTCTTTAATACATGTAATACATCAGCTACAACTTCTTCATTGCTGATTCGAATTACCTTCAATCCTTTTTCAGAAATAATTAAATCACGCTGTTTATCATAGTCTTTCTGATAGTTATGAATCCCACCATCGAGCTCTATCACTAATTGTAATTCAGCACTATAAAAATCTGCTATAAAGAAATAATTCTTCCCAAATTGATGGTATACAATCGGGTGCTGACGAAAAAACTTAGCTTTATTAAACCTTCTATTTCTTACAAATTTCCAAAGAGTTCGTTCAGCTTCCGTTTGATTTTTTCTTAAGTCACGAGCTAATGTTTTTATAGAATTCCAATATTCCTTATTCATATTTCATCTCTTACTAGTTACCAATCATCACGCCACCACTTTTGTCACCTTCATATCTCCCTTAAAAGGGTTGAACGTTCGCATGGCATTCACTCCCAATCCCTTTGCTCGCACAATAGACTTGTCTCCGTACCGCTGGCGCATATCGTCCATCGCCTGATAGAGATTGATGATCTCACCTGTATCCTCAAAAAGATTGATTTGATAATTGCCATGAACAAGGCTACTAAAACGTACTCCGATCAATCGAACCAGCAATCGTTTATCGTAGAGTTTATTAAACAATTCTGCTATTTTCGGAATCAAAACATGATCCGCCGAAGTGTAGGGAATTCGGAGCTGTTGTGTATACGTATTGAAGTCTGAATACCGAATCTTCACTGCCACACAAGCTGTAAGCTTACTTTCTTCACGAAGTTGAAAAGCTAAATGCTCTGTCATCGCCAAGATGATTTCTTTCAAACGAGTAACATCTGTGGTGTCTTTATCAAAGGTTCTTTCCGTAGAAATGGACTTTCGTTCTGAATAGGGAATGACTGGTGAGTTGTCTATTCCATTCGCTTTCTCCCACATGGCCACTCCATTTTTTCCGAACACCTGACGTAACATATCCTTCGGCATATCCTGGAGCGTGTATACTTTCCTTACACCAAGCCCTACCAATGTCTGATAGGTTTTATTCCCAATCATAGGAATCTTCTTGACAGATAAAGGCCCTAAGAATGGTTTTTCCTTGCCAGTCGCTATCCACAATTTATTGTTGGGTTTAGCTTCTCCTGTAGCCACTTTGGAAACTGTTTTATTCTTAGATAAACCAAAAGAAATAGGAAGACCTATTTCTGAAATGACCTTATCTCTCAGCTCAGAGGCCAACTGAAAACATCCAAAAAATCGATCCATTCCGGTGAGATCAGCATAGAATTCATCAATGGAGGTTTTCTCAAAAACAGGCACTTCTTCTTTAATCAAATCAGATACCATATGGGAGAACTTAGAATATTCTGTATGGCTACCTTTGATTACCAATGCTTCTGGACAAAGCTGTAATGCCAGCTTCATAGGCATGGCCGAATGAACGCCAAATTTCCTCGCCTCATAGCTACATGCCGCCACCACACCCCGATCGCTACTCCCTCCTATTAAGATAGGTTTTCCATTGAGTCTGCTATCCATTAAGCGCTCTACAGATACAAAAAATGTATCCAAATCCATGTGTAGAATCGACTGCTCTTTCATAAAGTAAAAGTAGTGATAATTTTAATAATACTAAATATATTAGTAGTACTAAAATTAATAGTATATGAAATTTTTAGAGTAGACCAGATTAAAACCTCCACCTAGCATTTTTCAATAAAGATCATGTTCTTAAGCACAACTACTGCAAAGAAAGGAAGATTATAGGATGATTTTGAAGTAGAAAATCGTTAGAGAAAATCATCATCAAAGATTGTAAAAGACTTCTACAGCAACCTCTTTGTCTTAATCTCGATATACTTATTGATGACATCCGCATTGAGATTTTGAGGACTAGTGTAAAGTGATAGAATACCATTTTGCATCAAAACCTTCTGAATCGTAGATTTTTCGTCAGAGATCTGAGTGGCTATAGATTTATTGTAGACATCAATGGTTGATTGGGTAGGTTCAAAAATCACTTTATCTAGCTCTGTATTCTTGAAAAACACCAAAAGAAGTAAATGATGTTTATTGATCAACTTGAGATAAGGAAGCTGTCTTTCCAGTGTATAAATGGATTCGAAGTTGGTGTACATCAAAAGCAAACTACGCTGCTTTACTTTTTGCATCAGAAACCAGTACAAGGTGGCGAAATCAGGTTCGTTGAATTGAGTTTCTTGGTTGTAGAGTGACTCTAACAAATAGTTGATCTGCAGATTCCTTTTTTGTGCAGGCACAAAAGTTTCTGGTTTATGCTGAAAAGTAATAAGACCTGCCCTATCACCCTTTTTTATCGCCACATTGGAAAGCACAAGTGAAGCATTAATAGAATAGTCCAGCAACGTCATGCCTTCAAATGGCATTTTCATTGGACGACCTTTATCAATCACCGAATATATAGGTTGCGATTTTTCATCCACATAATGATTAAGCATTAAATGGGAACTTCTCGCCGATGCTTTCCAATTGATATGCCTTGGATCATCTCCTGTTACATATTCTTTGATATGGTCAAATTCTGAACTCTGACCGATCTTTCTCATTCGTTTTTGTCCACTCAACTTTAATGTTTGTGAAATAGCAGAGAGTTCATATTTCTCTAGATTTAGAAATGAAGGATACACCTTCACCGTTTTTTCCTCTCCAAAAACAGATCTTCTAGTGATAAACCCTAGACTTGTATTAAGTAACACATTTGTTTTACCAAAAACATATTCTCCTCTTTCAATAGGACGAAGTGAATATGATTTTGAAGTACTCTTTCCAGATTTCAAAGAAAAACGTAGAACTAAATCTCTTTTCTGAAATTGTAGTGGTATTTCATCAATCACTTCCAAATGAACAGTGAATCCAAATTGACTCAATACATTTATGGCTACTTCATTATCATCACCATTGGAAAATCGATCGGGTAAATAGCGCTCTAGAATTACTTTTCCTCTGCTCCAAAAGAGCAGCGTGATATCCAGAATAATTATCCCAAAAAAAGCAATGGTAAGACCCTTTCCAAGACTGAATAAAAAAGGATAGTAATACCCAATGAAAAGGATTATGCACAGACAAATTGCAATGACATAAAATCGATATGTTGGGAATATTTTCATGCAGATTCTTCACTTTGTTCAGAATGACACTCCATAGCTATTTAGGCACTTCTACCTGCTGCAAGAGTTGTTCAGTCACCTCCTTAATTGTAATTCCTTGCAATTCAGCTTCTGGAGACAGAATAATTCGATGCTCTACCACAGGTCTAAATAATCGTTTAATATCTTCTGGGGTAACGAAATCTCTTCCTTGAATAGCTGCATAGGCTTTCGATGCTTTCATCAAATCAATGGATGCACGAGGGGAAGCACCTAAGTATAACGAATGATGATCTCTGGTTTTCGCGATGAGATTTACGATGTAATCAATCAATGAATCCTTCATCATAACTGACTCCAAATTTTCTCTTATCTGAATGACTTCTTCCTTTTTTACAATTGGTTTTACAAAATCAAGACGATGGTGATTGGTATTTCTATTCGTCATTTGGAGAATCTGAGCCTCTTCACCATTTTCAGGATAATCCACCACGATTTTGAAAATGAATCGATCTAACTGAGCCTCTGGCAGTCTATAAGTCCCTTCTTGCTCAATTGGATTTTGGGTAGCCAATACCATGAATAGTGATTCTAATGCGTGGGTTTCACCATCATTAGTTACTTGTTTTTCTTCCATTACTTCAAATAAGGAAGCTTGTGTCTTGGCGGGAGCTCTATTGATTTCATCTATCAAGACTAGATTGGAAAAAATTGGTCCCTTTCGATACTCAAAAGTTGAATTCTTAGGATTGAATACGGATGTACCCAATACATCTGAAGGCATCATATCCGGTGTAAACTGTATTCGCTTAAAGTCAGCATCTATCAACTTGGAAACCAGCTTTGCGGCCAGTGTCTTTGCAATTCCAGGTACTCCTTCAATTAGCACGTGACCACCGGCAAACATAGCGGTAAGTATCAGATCAAGCATTTCTTGCTGACCAATTAATGCTTTAGAAGCCTCCTCTCTGAGCTGACCTACCTTCTCTGATAAACCACTTAAATCAATTCTATTTTCAAAATCACTCATTTGAATAATTCAATTTTTCTTGTTAATTCTATTAATATTTTTTCCTCAATTGCGGGTCGATCTTTTACTTGAGCAATTAGCTCAAATGTACGAATGACCTCTTCTGTAGAAACTCCACTTTTCGATCCTAGCAAGTTGTAAAAACGTTCCGAATAATCAACCGATACATAATACTTTTCACGAATAGTACTCAGGAAATGATTGATCATCTTCATGGCTGCTTTCTTATGATCCTTCTCTCTATAAAATAATGCTCCGAGTGTTTTTACGTAATGAACTGTTGCATTGGTAGGTGGCTTTACCACAGGAATTGCTCGTTGTTTTCTTCTTGAAGAAATAATCAAAAAAGTCATGATTGAAAACAGTGCTAAGAACAACGACCAACGCAACGCATCTTGACCAAGAAAATACCTCAGTGGGGTAGTAGGTTCACCTTTGCCTGACTGATAAAATAAAGTAAAGTGTACTTTTCCACTTGGAAGGGTTGACAGTAATGTAGATGCAGCGTCGTAATTATCATTTACTAGCAATCCGAAATTGGTGAAAATGTATGGAACTGTATTCAGCGTTAAAGTACCTGCATTGAATGTTCGTTGGATAGCAACTGGCTCACCATCAATAGTTGCTAAAATATTCCAATCATCCTCGTCATCCAATTGAAAGAAATTAGTGACTAAAGTTGATGGATACGTATAGGAGGTGGAATCAAAAAGAGTCAATGTGCTCATTGGAGCTTCCAGTATTTCTTGATTTAACATTTGATAGCTATAGTTAACTTCAAACCCAAGGGTATCTTTCAAAGCACCAGAGTATCCATTGGCTCCCATCCAAACATTACCTCCTTTTTCAAGTATTTCAAACATTTTATTCTTGTCACTACCCACAATCTCCCCTCTCTCTGAAAGGATGATTAAGTTCTGATTTTCAGCTAATTCTGAAATAGTACCAGTTGAAATCTCAAAATCATCAAATAAATCTTCCGAGCGATCATTTAGAATAAATCCACCAAATGGATTTTTATCTTTAGGGTGAAACGTCACGCTCCAATCTACGGGTGTTGGTGCCATGAAATCTGTAGCTACATATGCAATAAATAGCACTACGAAAACATACAAATAGATCTGCTCTTTCTTTCTCACCTATCAATACCCATTTCTTTCCCCAGATCGTTACTTTGCGAATATTCCTTTTCTCCTGCATCGAAATCGCCATACCAGACGTATTCAAACAAGCGAGACAAGTTTTTGTAAGGCGCTACTAGCTCCGCAGAAAGTTCACTTTCATAATCAAAAGGAGATTTCCAATCTTTCAATTTTATGATACCTTTCTGAGACAACATCGCTAGTACTTTGAGGTATTCATAACGAATAGCCAACTTATAATTTTTTTCTTTGATCGCACCAGCAATCATACTTTCAAAGTCCTCCAATTTCGTATGCTCTAAAGTAGAGATTGCATTACTTATATTCTTAGAGTCAGAAGTGATTGCTCCTCCGTATTTCAAACGGACGATATAGAATATTGCTCCGCCAAGCACTATGAAAAGAATGCCATAGAAGACAATCTTAGTAAATACGGGAGCATTAGGATTAGAGAAAAGTTTTTGCAAAAGACCTTGAAACCACCACTGAATTCTTTGCCAAATAGAGGGAGGCTGAACCACTAAGTTCATATAATTGAATGCAGCACTTTCTGAATAGACCTGCATCTCCTCTTTATCAAAAGATCGTGAATTATTATCTGCATCTGCACTCAACAATGTGAATGAGATCAGAATTAAAATAAAGAATATGAGCCTACTCTTCTTTATCAAAATCTTCAATCTCAGTCATGAGTCCTCTACCTTCACTTCGTTCTACTAAGTTGGCATATTGATACCCAAGAGCAATTAATGGGATGCTATAGGTTAGGTACGTTCCGATCATGGAAATGGTCATTGCTATCGTAGTATAGCCAGAGCTAAACACTTCAAAAATACCAGATATGTTTTCAGGATCGTTTTGCACATCCTCCGCTATATTGAAAAAACTAGTAAAATAAACCGCCATCATCGGAACTGAAAACACCAACTGCACTACATATGCCATCAAACTTGAGATAATTAATAGTCCAAATGTGCTCCACCATTTCTCTTTTATCAACTTAAATGATCTGCTAAAAGCTTCACCCACTGAGATGTTTTCAAACATATAAATAGGATATGCCAACGAAAGAGTAACTGCTAAAAATATTCCTGGAATAAGGAAAAAAAACATTCCCAAAATAGTAACTACAGTAACAAGTACTCCTAGTAAAAGAATACCTCCATATTTTTTCAATGCTAATCTTAATATATCAGTAATCGCCGTACTTTTTGCTGCACCTTCATTGTAGAGACGTATGTAAGTATACGTAACGGTCACAATCATTGAAACGGCTAACCAACTTATAATCATCATGAGAAAGTAATTACCCCCTAACAAAGAGAAAACATTTCCCATCTCACCTGGATCTTGAATTTGTGACATATCCAAAATAGATCCCATCACATTTCCAAAAAGTGTGCTCAACAGCAGAGCCAATGGCCCAGCTATGAAAAGTAAATTGAGAAACAACCTTCCTATATTCTCTCTAAGAAACTCAACAGTAGCATTCATCTTTGCTCCAAAATCTCGAAGCTTATAAAAATTGATTCTTGGTGTATCCATGTCTGTAGGTTCTAATCGGCAATATGATAAAATAATAGATAATCAACACTAATGAGCCAATGATGATTAGCAGCTTAGCAGCCAAAGGCCAGCCCGTATATCGTGTTAAAAAAGACTCGATAAAGCCAGCAATAATAAAGAAAGGAACGAGCCCCATCACTATCTTGAGTCCGCTTCTCGCAGCTAATTTAAAAGAATAACTTCTAGGGAAAGTTCCAGGAAATAATAATCCATTGCCCATTCTTATACCTGCTCCTCCTGCAATTAAAATCGCTGAAATTTCGATAGTTCCATGTACCCATACGGAAAGAAGTGTTTCATCAAACAAACCGTACTGAACAAAAAAGTAATGAAACACACCAAGCATAACTCCATTCCTGAAAAGAATAAATCCGGTACCAAATGAAGTAAGAAAACCAAAAATGAAAGCAATGAATGATACCCGAATGTTATTGGAAGTAATAGCAAGAAACATACTCCACTGATCCATTTTACCATAGACTCCCATCGGGTCACCATCCTTTATATTTTGAATGGTCATATCTACATAACCATCGCTAAGAATCAGACGAGCAAATGTGCTGTCATTTGCAGTAGAGATGACACCAACTAAAACACCAACTGCCATAATCAAAAATGCATATAGCATGGGCATTCTAGAGTCAAACATTTCTAAGGGAACTTCAACTTTAAAAAAATGAGCGATTCTATTTTTACTTTCAGGTTTGTTCTTATATATCTGATTATGAACTTTTAATGAAAGTTTATTCAAGTATTGTGTTAATGATGTTTTGGGATATTTTGCCTTGGCAAAAGCAAGATCTTCTGTTAAATGTACATACATCTTTGAAAGCCCATCTGCAGGGATATCTCTTGAATTGAGAAGTACATCATACCCTTCCCACTTCTCTTGATTCAACTTTACAAATACTGCTTGTTTCATTTTTTAACTCTCAGTGGCAAATATGTTAAATTATTAATCATGGTTTGTATAAGCTTGCGATGAAAACCAGTTTTCTCTTGTAATGCCAAAATTCGTTACCAATCAAAATATTGAAATTGACCTAGAACTTGGAAGTCTCGGTGAGCGTATCGTTGCTTTCATCTTAGATTTACTCATTATTATTTGCTTCGTTATAGGCATGTCAACCTTGGTAAGTCAAATGGACATTGGGGACTGGATTCAATACCTCTTCTATATTCCCATTATGTTTTATTCCATCTCATTCGAATACTTTGGAAATGGACAAACCCCTGGAAAACGCGCGCTAAATATTAAAGTGGTTAAGTTAGATGGCAGCACTCCTACTATCAATAGTTATCTTTTGAGATGGCTATTTAGAATTATTGATATCTACCTTTATCCTGTGATGTTTGCTCCTGCTGTTATCTCCATAATAGCCACAAAAAATGGTCAGCGAATTGGTGATGTGGTAGCTGGAACCACCGTGATAAAATTGAGGAATATTGGAGCTGCTCAAGCTTTTAAAACTAATGTAAAAGAAGACCATAACGTAACATTTTCAGCCGTTAAAATGCTAAAAGACGATCAAATTGAATTGATTAAAAAAGCATTGAAAATGAGGAAAGAAGGATACAATCAAGAAGGTGTTAGCGTTCTTGCCGAAAAAATTAAATCTAAACTTCACATAGATTCTGACCTTCCAGACATAAAGTTTCTATACACAATTGTGGCGGATTATGAGTATCTGGCCAATCAAACCTTTTAAAAACGCTAATTCTGGTCAACATTAAGTAGACAGCCTGTGAAAATACTTTTCTCGCGAATTTCATGATCATACCTTCGTCTTTATAATTAAAACAATACCAAAATAGTATGAACAAAATTCAATCGATTTCACTGTTATCTTTATTCTTTATGTCTTGTCTTTTAATTTCTTCATGTGGAGAAGATGATTCAGTGAACACAGGTAGCGAAACAGAAGATCAAGTATTAACTGGTAGTAGCATAACATATCCACTAGCTGAAGTAGATGGTTCAGGTGTTTCGGGAAATCTGAAACTAGAAGAGTACAATGACGAATCAACAAAAGTGACCATTTCCTTGACTGGAACTAGTGCTGGAAATGAACATCCCGCTCACATTCACTTAACCAGTGATGGTTCCATTAGCATCAGCTTAACTAGCGTAGATGGTGGTACTGGACAAAGCGTTACTGAAGTTACTCAAAACGACGCTCAGGTTAAAATAACATATGCTGAATTAGTTGCATTGAATGGATATGTAAATGTGCATCTTAGTGCTACAGATCTATCGGTAGTTGCAACAGGAGGATTAGGTGGCTTTGAAGAGGAAGAGGAAGAAGCCGGAGAAACAATCAACTATGATGTAGCAAACAGCGGAGCTACTGCTTATCTATTTACTGGAAATGGACTTACGAATAGCAGTAATCCAGATCTTACCTTTAAAAGAGGAAATACGTACACTTTCACTGTCAATGCACCTGGTCATCCTTTCTTGATTAATTCCACACAAGGAATTGGAACTGGAAACATGTACAATTCTGGTGTTACTAATAATGGAGCAACTTCAGGTACAATTACATTTGTAGTACCTAC
>CAYGTD010000028.1:0-20503 GCA_964352725.1 uncultured Roseivirgaceae bacterium | reverse complement strand
AAAACAGAAGTTGATTCTATGCCTGGAATTTTCAGACTTTCTGAAGATTTGATGTTAAAAGAAATAGAGGAGTGTCTCAAATTGGGAATCAAAGGATTTGACGTTTTCCCCGTAGTTGATGAAAAGTACAAAGACAAGGAAGCCACAAAAAGCTACGATCCTAATTTCTTCTATATAGACACATTGTCAACGATCAAAGAGGAGTTTCCAGAAGCGCTTATAATCACTGATGTAGCGATGGATCCATACAGCATAGATGGGCATGATGGATTAGTAGAACATGGTCATATCTTAAATGATGAGTCATTACAAATATTAGGTCAAATGGCTTTGACACAAGCACAAACAGGTGTAGATATGATTGGCCCATCCGATATGATGGATTTCAGAGTTGGCTATATTAGAAATCTACTCGATGAAAATGGCTTTACCAATACAGGTATTATGTCTTACACTGCCAAATATGCAAGCGGGTTTTATGGCCCTTTTAGAGATGCACTAGATTCTACCCCAAAGTTTGGTGATAAGAAAACATATCAAATGAATCCTGCTAATAGCGAAGAGGCGTTGCTTGAGGCAGATCTAGATTTTAATGAAGGAGCCGATGTGATGATGGTAAAGCCAGCCTTAGCCTATCTTGATATTATTCAGAAACTTAAAAGCAATTTCAATATTCCAATTGCTGCCTATAACGTCTCAGGAGAATATTCTATGATCAAAGCTGCGGATCAAAAAGGCTGGTTGGATGGTGAAAAAGTAATGATGGAAAGTCTTCTTTCTATAAAAAGAGCTGGAGCCGATATGATCTTTACTTATTTTGCGAAAGAAGCAGCTCTACATCTTCACCAGCAGCAGTAAGCACTTCTGTGTTTCTTACTAGAAAAAACTGAAAAAGCTCTTTATAGAATTCTCCGTTTGGCATTTCCAACACCTGCTTCCAAGTAGCGAGTGCCATTGTAGGAGATAATTCAAGGTCTAAAGCTTTTATTACCAGATCACTTGCCTTTTTTTCATAAACAGGTGCTTTCACTAATTGAATTTGAAATCTTTTAGAATCAATAGACTTACCATCAAAAGTGTTTGACAATTGTACCATGAACGTAGCGTTTTCTAAACCATAAGTTGATGGTTTTAAAATATATTCTTGCTTCTTTGTTCTGAAATCCTGGATTTTATTCCCTTCTCCATCCGAAACAGTAATCACATAAACAAGTACTGGTATTTCATGAAGATGCCAATAAAACTCAAAAGGTTCATCCTCATTCCAAACCAAGAAGCCAGTTCTATCAAATGGGGGATGAAGAATTTTTATTAGTCTTGATTGTTCAAGCCTAAGCGTATCTTGGTACAACACATTAAGGTTAGGCCTTTCTGCCCTGTCCTTCAACTCCTCTGGCTTTAAATAAAAAGTAAAAATTTTCTCAGTAAGCTCGTAAGTTGTGCCTCCTTTATGAACTAAAGAGAGAAGTCCGCCTTCCTTTACTTCAACAGAAGTAACATCATCTATAAACTGAAGGGGCTTCACTTCCTTTCCATAAATAGTTGCTCCCTCAGCAACGAGCACTTGAAAAGGAAGGTCCTCTTGTGCCGTTAAATAAATAGGAATACAGAATAAAATTGAGAATAGGTGACGCAACATGATTCTCGGTTTAGGTTAAGGTTAAATCGTGACCAAAGATAAAAGTTTACCAAATAAAAATTCTGTAAAAGTCAATCCAAAAAAAACGAAGTTTTTTAAATCACTCACCTTTTGGTCATTCAAATAAAGAGTTCGCGTCATTTTGATCGTGCACTCCCGCTCTGTTTAGGATTTTGTCATCCATTGACTTGGTTGTTTTAGAACCAAGTTCTTTTAATCTCTCTGTCTTCCGTATCAGGTTGTCTTTACCATCTACTAGCTTCTTCATGGCTTCTCCATATTGATCCTTGGATTTATCTAGTGATTTTCCAACCTCAATCAGATCATCTACAAACGCTTTGAATTTATCGTATAAAGCGCCTCCTTGTCTGGCAATCTCTAGAGCATTTTTGTTTTGATACTCATGCTTCCAGATACTGGACACAGTTCTTAAAGTCGCAATAAGAGTTGCTGGGCTCACAATAATGATACTCTTTTCGTGGGCATCATTATATAATTCTCCTCCATGGTTTACAATGAGTGAAAATGCGGACTCAATTGGGACAAACATCAAGACATAATCCAATGAACCGCCATCAAAAAGTTGATGATAATTCTTCTCAGCCAATCCCTTTACGTGAGCCTTTACAGACAATATATGATCTTTCAAATGCTGAACCTTTTCAGCTTCATCGTCTGAATTCATGTATTTTTCGTATGCCACTAATGAGGCTTTGGCATCAACAACCAAATTCTTATTATCAGGCAGCTTGATAATGACATCAGGTCTTAGCCTTCTGCCTGCATCAGATGTTAATGACTCTTGAACGATGTACTCTCGGTCTTTTACCAAACCTGATTTTTCTAGGATTCTTTCCAAAATCATTTCGCCCCAATTCCCTTGCATCTTCACGTCCCCCTTCAGAGCCTTTGTCAAATTCTCCGTCTCTTTAGTCATTCGGGTATTCAGATCACGCAATCCAATAATCTGCTCACGAAGTGCAGTACTTCGCTCCAAGCTATCCTTATTCGTTTGCTCTACCTTCTTTTCGAATTCCTGAATCTTCTGACCAAGTGGAGTAAGCAGTTCATTCAAGTTCGTTTTATTTTGATCCGTAAATTTCTTGCTCTTCTCTTCAAAAATCTCATTCGCCAAATTCTTGAACTCAATAGAAAATTTTTGTTGAAGGTTTCCAAGCTCCCCTTTTTGCTCCTCAAGTTTTAGCTGAAGGTTTTGGTAGTTTGCTTTAAGTGTTGAATTCTCATTATTCAAATGAATGACCTTTTCACGTTCCTCACGCAGCTCAGCATTCATTTGACCCAATTCCTGGGAGAGCTTTTGAGATCGCTCCATTTCCATCTGAAGCTGAATCTTGGAGTCATCCAATTTTGGGTGTGAATCGGAAGATTTTGCTTTAAAAAAAAGCCATCCGAGTGGAACTCCCACTATCAATCCTACCAATAAAAAGAGTAAGCTTCCCAAATCCATCATTCAAAAATACAGGATTTTACTAAATTAATTAGCATTTAATAATTAGCATCTAATTTCCTCCTATACATCTGAATCGTATTCTCTAACCCATAGTATAGCGCATCACAAACCAATGCATGACCAATCGAAACCTCTTTCAAATGGGAAATTCCATTCTTAAAGAAATTGAGGTTTTTCAAATCAAGGTCATGCCCTGCATTAATTCCCAATCCCAAATCATGAGCATACTTAGCAGATAATGAATAATCCGAAATCGCTTTCTCTTTATTACTTTCATAGCCTGAGGCATACATTTCTGTATACAATTCTACTCTGTCCGTTCCGCAATTCTTTGCTCCATCCATCATTTCATTGATGGGTTCTATAAAGATGGATGACCTCACGCCCCACGATTTCAATTGTGTTATTACTTGAGTCAAACTAGATTGATTGGTGACTGTATCCCATCCAGCATTGGAGGTAAGTACATTGGGTGGATCGGGTACCAGCGTGGCTTGAGTAGGACGAACCTCCTCAATGATCCTCATAAATCGTTCATCAGGATACCCTTCAATATTGAATTCAGTGGTTACCACATCTTTTAGATCATAGACATCTCTTGTCGTAATATGGCGCTCATCAGGTCTGGGGTGTATCGTGATTCCTTGGGCTCCAAATCGTTCACAATCTTTAGCTATCTGCACAAGGTTTGGATTATTTCCGCCTCTGGCATTTCTAATAGTGGCGAACTTGTTGATATTTACGCTTAATTGGGTCATGACACAAGAATGTTTTTCTTCGCAAAAATGTTCATTTACAAATAATGATAATATGAGTTTAAAGAAAACAATTGATCAAGGCATAAAAGAGGCCATGCTAAATAAAGAGAAAGATAGGTTAAGAGCACTTAGAGCTATCAAATCTTTGATACTACTCGCTGAAAGTGAGAAGGGTGGTCAAAATGAATTATCGGAGGACACAGAAATGAAGTTGCTTACTAAAGCAGCAAAGCAAAGAAGAGACTCCATAGAAATTTTCGAGCAGCAAAAAAGAGATGATCTTGCTGCAACCGAGAAAGCAGAACTTGAAGTGATCGAAAGTTTTTTGCCAAAGCAGCTATCTGAAGAAGAGATAGAAGCTGAAGTCAAAAAAGTCATTGAAAAGGTAGGAGCACAAGGCCCTCAGGACATGGGCAAAGTAATGGGTATGGCCACAAAAGAGTTGGCTGGTAAGGCTGATGGAAAAGTTATTTCTATGTTGGCAAAAAAACTCTTGTCCTAATCAGTGAGCACTTTCGACATTATATTGATTATCATCCTTGGTTTCGGCGCAGTTAAAGGCTATATGCAAGGATTTATTGTAGAAATATTTTCGTTTGTCGCCTTTTTTGTCGGCCTTTTTCTAGCCCTTGAATTAACGGTCCCTGTTTCACAAGAATTTTTTGGAGAAAGTGATTACTTTGATTTTATCGCCATTTTGGTTTTTATCGTTCTCTTCTTGCTGCTAAGTTTTGGCATTAAGCTTGCAGCAAAATTTATTAAAAATGCAATAGACGTTACCTTTTTTGGAACGTTAGACAATGTAGCTGGAGCCATCGCTGGACTTGCAAAATGGGCATTTATTATCAGCATCATTTTCTGGATTTTTGATTCGGTCGGCTTTGCACTTTCAGATAGATACGGTGATGATAGTATCATTTTGCCGTATATTGTAGGTATCGGACCAAAGGTTTTTGGCTGGTTGAGTGAGGTTCTACCACTAATGAAGGATCTAATTGACTCTATGGAAGACCTATCCAGAAAGAAAGATGGTTTTATGACTCATTTACAATACTAAAAATGACTGCACAGCAACTTATTAACTATATGGTTCCTCCTTTGAAGCTGAGCGATGATATTACTCGTGCAAAGCAATGGATGGATGAGTTCAGAGTGAAAGAACTCCCTGTTGTTGAAGAAGGGAAACTTTTAGGGTTCGTTTCTGAAGAATTACTATATGATTCTGAAATAATGCATCCAGAAGTTGGTAGCTATCCTCTTATGGGTCAAGACTCAACTGTTGACCCTTGGAAGCACTACTATGATGTTCTTAAAGTACTTCATGAGCATAAAATGGATATAGTTGCAGTTATTGAAAATGATCAATTTAAGGGAGTAGTGCTTGGCTCGGATATCATGAGTGAGTTTGGAAAAACTGCAATTGTCAATTCTGTTGGCGCTATTATTATTTTACAAACCTCACTCAACGACTATTCGCTTTCAGAAGTAAGCAGAATTGTTGAGATGAATGGATCTACTGTTTTGGGAGCAAACGTAAAACCCAATCTTGAAGATCCATCATTGATAGAAATTGTATTGAGAATAAATCACCAAGACGTGAACCAAATTGCCACTGGATTCTCAAAAAGTGGGTACACGGTCATTTCATCATTCAATACTGAAGACAATTCATTTGATGAAAACGAAAGGTTTGGTTTATTGATGAAATTTCTTGAACCATAATGCAAATGAAAGAAGTAGCTCTTCATGGTTTAGTCATTGAGGAAAATTATGAGCGGTACGTTTGTCAAATCATCGATCGTTTAAATAAAGAGAATGTAAAAATTCACTTCACCTCTCAATTTTATTCCCGTAATAAAAACTTGCTCCCTGCAGATTCTTCCATTCTAGAAACGATCTCCTCTAGTATTGATGCTGTATTCAGCCTTGGTGGTGATGGCACATTCTTAGAGTCTTTACTTTGGGTAGGTGAAACCCAAACCCCTATACTAGGGGTAAATATGGGTAGGTTGGGCTTTCTCGCTTCAATTGCAAAAGAATACATTAAAGAATCGCTCTTCTTACTTTTCAAAGGGCAGTACGAAATTGAAAATAGATCTCTTATTTCCCTTGAAACAAATAGTAATCTTTTTGATGGAAAATGCTTTGCACTAAATGAGTGTGCAATCCTAAGAAAAGATACTTCAGCGATGATAAAAGTAAAATGTTTTATCAATGGCCAATACCTAAATACCTATTGGGCCGATGGTTTAATGGTAGCTACTCCAACAGGATCAACTGGTTACTCCTTGAGCTGTGGAGGTCCATTAATGATGCCAGACGCTAAAGACTTTATCATTACCCCAGTTAGTCCACACAACTTAAATGTTCGCCCTCTAATAATATCTGATGATTCAGAATTGAGCTTTGAAATAGAATCTCGGAATAGAAGTTTTCTTATCTCGCTTGATTCAAGGTCTGAAACCATAGAAAACACCGTAGATATTACCATTAAAAAAGCCCCATTTGATGCCAAACTGATCAAAATCGAAGGAATAAACTTTCCAGATACAATTAGAACTAAGCTCGGTTGGGGATTTGATAAGAGGAATTAGGAAATTTCCTTTCAAAATGAAGCCAGAAATTGCCGCCAATCGGAATTCCTGCCGTGCTATTAACTAAATTCATCGATTCCTTAACATTCAATATGATTTCAAAACGTTATTTTTGTGATTCAAGAGTTTAAACTATGAAGCTTAAGAGTCTAATAATCATATTTCTATCTATCATAATGCTTGGCATTACATATGATGCTGATGCACAGAGCAGAAGAAAAAATAAATACAAGAAAAGGAGGAAGACAAGTAAAAATGTTTCCAATTACCGAGGTGGACCAGTAGGGTTTGGTAGATTTAAACCCTATGCCTTTGTAGGAGCAAACGTCAATGCTGGTAATTATTATGGGGATTTGGCGCCATTGGCTAGAGCAGCTAGTTCAGATATTTCATTTACTAGACCAGGTTTTGGAGTTTATGGAGGATATAAATTTCATCATTCGGCCGCAATCCGTGCAGGCCTCAACTGGGTAAGATTATATGGTGATGATTTCTCTTCAGACCCTAGCAACGTGGAAGACGGTCTTTCAAGATATGCTAGAAACTTAAGTTTTAGAAACGACATTAAAGAATTCCAACTTGGATTAGAAATTTATCTTTTACCAAATCATGGAGGAAGTAATCAAAGAATGCCTATAAATGCATATCTGTTTGTTGGGGGAGCTGTGTTTTTACACGAGCCTATGGCTAAAGTTCCAGAATTTGATTACCAAACAGACATAAATGGAACAGTTGCTGCGCCACAAGCAGGTGAATGGGTGAAACTTAGACCACTTCAAACCGAAGGTGTTTCATATAGTAATGTAGAGTTTTCTATTCCATTAGCTTTAGGAGCTAAGATGAGAATACCTAGAACTGATTTTGATATAGGACTTGAATTTGGATTCAGGTACTTATTTACAGATAGAATAGATGACGTAAGTGATTCTTATGTAGGGCTTGATCAGTTCGCAGATCCGCTAGCAAGAATCTTATCGGATCGCTCCGCAGAGTCTATTTCCGTGAGGAGCGGAGATAATAGAGATTTATCTGGTTTAGGGATTAGCAATTCATCATCGCATGGATTTTATTCTTCCTCCTACATTGGTGCGGGATACGATGGAGCAGTAAGAGGAAATCCAGATAACAATGATCAAATGTTTATTACTCAACTAAAGCTAACATACCATATTAGTGGAAATGGACGTTCTAAAGCTAAGTTCAGATAAAAACCCTTGAGAAAATTTCAATTATTTTTTTTTAGCATTCTAAGCTTTAGTGCCTCAGCTCAATTCATGGAGTTTGGTGGGGGCCCTGGAATAATGAATTACTCTGGGGATTTAGTCAGAGGGTTTAGTTTCTCAACAACCACCTTAGCTGGAACGGGCTTCTATAGAATGAATTTTTCAGAAATTGTAACGCTTAGACTGGGTCTTACAATTGGTTCAGTGAAAGGTGCGGAAACTCCAATTGATCCATTTGCGAGAGAAAGAGCTTATTCTTTTAAATCTTCCGTCATCGAAATTTCTTCTGTTTTTGAATATCATTTCTTAGACTTTAAAAGCGAGGGAACACGAATAAACTATTCGCCATATATCTTTGGTGGTTTTGGGATATTGAATTTCAAAGATGCTCCACCAAATTCTGGAATTGGAAAATTTCATGGTGTTATACCAATGGGAGCCGGATTCAAATACAGATTTAAAAAGAGATATACATTAGGTATTGAAGCCGGTGCTAGAAAAACTTTCCTTGATTATTTAGATGGTATTTCTGATGCTGATCAGACAGTAAAGGATTATCAGTATGGCAACCCAAAAGATGACGATTGGTATTTCTTTTCAGGCATTTCTTTGAGCATTACTCTATTCAATATTCCATGCCCATTTTCTTACACACCCAACAAATCTCTACTTGATCGTTAATAGAAGTTAAATCATTGATTTTCATTCTCTTTGACTAAAAAAAAGCCCATTTTTGTAAACTTTTTGAAAAGTAGGTGGAAGAACTCATAAACAAAATTGACCAATCCAAAATTCCCTCGCACATTGCTGTGATTATGGATGGCAATGGAAGGTGGGCAAAAAAGCAGGGAATTAAAAGAATTTTTGGGCATCAAAATGCAATAGAGGCTGTAAGAGATATAACTGAGGGGGGTGCAGAAATAGGTGTTAAATATTTAACATTATATGCGTTCTCAACCGAGAATTGGGATAGACCTAAAGCTGAAGTAGATGGTCTAATGACTCTTTTGGTAAATACTGTGAAAAGTGAGCTCCCAACCTTAGTGAAGAACAATATTAAGTTGTCTACAATAGGTGAAACTAATGATTTACCAGTGACGGCTCAGAAAAACTTGAATGACGCGATTGAAACTACCTCTATAAATACAGGCATGGAACTCATTCTAGCTTTGAACTATAGCGGAAGATGGGATATACTAAAGGCTGTGAATAAAGCAATTGAAAAGAGTGAAAGCGTAAAGGACTCGAATGCTTTTTCTAAGCTGTTATCAACAAGCGGTAAACCAGACCCTGAACTTTTAATAAGAACAAGTGGTGAAATGCGAATTAGTAATTTTTTACTTTGGCAAATGGCCTACACAGAGTTGTTTTTTACGAATGTTTTATGGCCTGATTTTAGAAAAAAAGATTTGTATGAGGCAATAATTGCCTATCAGAATAGAGAAAGAAGATTTGGAAAGACGAGTGATCAAGTGAACGCATGAAAAAAATAATCCTAATAGTCATTACGTTATTAGTATTTGCAGAGAGTAGGGCTCAGGTTGTTTTCGGGAGAAATCAAAACAAATCTAAAGCTGGACTATCCATTAATTACTCCAGCCCGAAGGAGTATGAGATTGCAGATATTGAAGTTAGAGGAGTTCAATTTTTGGACAATAACGCACTTATCTCTTTATCTGGTTTAAGAGTAGGTGACAAAATAAAAGTTCCTGGTGACGAAATTTCATCCGCTGTTAAAAAGCTATGGAAACAAGGAATTGTTGGAAATATTTCCATTTCTGCTTCAAAAATTGAAGATGAGAAAATCTGGCTAATTATTGAATTAACTGAACGCCCTAGGCTTACCAAATACATTATTGAGGGTGTCAATAAAACCAAAAAAGGAGAAATAGAAGATAAACTCGAACTCGTTAGAGGTAAAATACTAACAGATGTTGTAATAAAAAATGCAGAGCTCACTGTCAAGCGCTATCTGGAAAGTAAAGGGTTTCTAAATGCAGAAGTAAACGTTGTTCAGCAACAAGATACAATATTAAGAAATAGTGCCTATTTAAAAATTGCTATCAACAAGGGCCAGAAAGTGAAAATTCGAAATATTCGTTTTCAAGGAAATGAAGCCTTTACTTCTGCTAAGCTCAGGAGTAAATTCAAAAACACGGGCGTGGTACCAAAATTTTCTTTACCGTCAGATCTTCTCAGGAATGGAGTTAAGCTTCTAAAGCCTTCCAATTTTTCTGAATTTATTACCAAAACGGATAAGAAATCAAAAGAAGAATTCAGAGAGTATTTAGCTACACATGTTAATCTTAATTTTTTCAAATCTGCCAAGTATGTAAAAGCTGATTTTGAAGAGGATAAAGAAGGCTTAATTACATTCTATAACTCCAAGGGTTATCGTGATGCTGAAATAGTCTCAGATACTTTATACGACATCAGTAAGAAATATATGAATATTGACGTCACTGTAAACGAGGGTAACAAATACTATTTTAGAAATATAGATTGGACAGGTAATTATGTTTATAATGAAGATCAGCTATCAAGAGTTCTCGCTGTTGAAAAAGGGGATGTTTATGACTTAGATCTTATCAATAAGAAACTAAATTTCAATCCAACTGGTCCTGACATTAGTTCGCTTTATATGGATGATGGATATCTGTTTTTTAATGTAAATCCAGTTGAAGTAGGTGTCTATCAAGATTCAATTGATATTGAAATGAGAGTTTATGAAGGAGCACAAGCGACAATTGATAAAATCATTATAAGTGGCAATGATAAGACGAATGATCATGTAATATTAAGACAGCTTTGGACTCGTCCTGGTGATAAATTTAGCAGAGCTCAATTAATTCGAACTCAGCGTGAACTTTCACAACTTGGATACTTTGATCCTGAACAGGTAAACCCTGTTCCAATTCCTGATCCTATTAATGAAACTGTAGATATTGAGTGGCAGCTGGTAGAGCGATCTAATGATCAAATTGAGCTATCCGGTGGCTGGGGTGGTGCCTTTGGTTTTGTTGGAACACTGGGGATAACATTCAATAATTTTTCAGTAAAGAATATAGCTAAACCAGATAAATGGAGAGGTTTACCAGTAGGAGATGGTCAGAGCTTATCTGTAAGATTTCAAGCTAACGGAAGAAATTTCCAGAGCTATTCCTTTTCATTTCAAGAGCCATGGCTTGGAGGAAGAAAGCCAAATTCATTTGGAATTAGCTATAGTAAATCTATCCAAAGGATAATTGGTTTTGATCGTATAGAAAGAGGTTCTTTAAAGGTCACAGGTATTTCTCTATCACTAGGCAGAAGAGTACGATGGCCTGACGATTTCTTCTTTGTAAGCAACTCACTCTCATATCAGAGATATGATTTAAATCAGTTTAACAGTCGTCAATTAGGATTTAATACAGGAACGGCGAATAGTATTACCTTAAATAATACTATCGCAAGAAGATCGGTCGATTCACCAATGTATCCTAGGGGAGGTTCGGAGATATCATTAAGTGCGTCTTTCACACCTCCATACTCGCTTTGGAGAAATGTAAGTGAAAGCACAGACCCTTCCGAAAGATATAAATGGTTAGAATACCATAAATGGAATTTTGACAGCAAGTATTACATGACGCTCGTTGGTAAATTTGTTTTAGCGGCTAGAGCTCATTTCGGCTATATTGGCACCTACAATAATACAAATGTCAGTCCCTTTGAAAGATTTCAGCTGGGTGGAGACGGGCTTACCGGTCAAAACTTCTTGTTAGGTACAGATGTAATAGGACTAAGGGGGTATCCTAATAACTCAATTACACCGCGAGATGATCTAGGTGATACAAACCCTGCCAATGACATAGAAGGAGGGACTATTTTCAATAAATATGTAATGGAAATTCGCTATCCTATTTCATTAGCACAATCTGCTACTATTTATGCATTGACATTTGTAGAGGCCGGTAATAATTGGAATTCATTTTCTCAATTTAATCCTTATAATGTAAAAAAATCTGCTGGTGTAGGTATTAGAATCTTCATGCCTGCGTTTGGGCTTATGGGACTTGATTGGGCTTATGGATTTGATTCTTTGGATGGGGCAAATCAAAGTTCAGGTCCGCAGATACATTTCTCTATTGGACAACAAATACGCTAGTATGAAAAAGATATTCACTCTATTTGGTCTACTCTTTTCTACGCTTATTTTTGCACAAAAATTCGGGTATGTAGATACGCAATATGTTTTAGAGAAAATGCCTGAGTATAATGATGCTCAAGCTGAAATTGAAAAACTAGCAAAAGGCTGGCAAGAAGAAGTTCAGAATCTTTACCAAGAAGTAGAGGTACTGGAAATGGAGTTAAAAGCTGAAGAAGTATTATTAACAAAAGAGATGTGGGAAGAAAGAAACCAGGTGATTGAGAGGAGATGGAAAGAAGTAAAGGAATATCAACAACAAATTTTTGGTTTTGATGGGCTCTATTTTTTAAAGAAAAAAGAACTAGTTAAACCTATTCAAGACCAAGTTTTTGAAGCAGTAGAGCGTGTTGCAAAAAACAACAGACTACAAATTGTCTTCGATAAATCAGGTGATTTGGTAATGATTTATACTGATCCCGTCCATGATTATACTGATTTTGTACTTGAAGATTTAGGATTGGTAGAAAATCAATCTGTTGGAGATAACTAAGCATAATTTTTGAAACCTATAACCTTGAAAATGAGCACAAAGCTCAAACAATAAATTAAACGATTATGAAATCTAGAATTTTACTAAGTGCTGCTATTGCATTAATTGGATTTGGAGCAATGGCACAATTAAAAATAGGATATACTAACGTAGAGTATGTCTTGAGTGTAATGCCAGAGGCAAAACAAATTGAAAGTGAACTAGCCAATTATGAAAAGCAGCTTGGCACTCAACTTCAAGCCAAGTATTCTGACTATCAAGCTAAAGTAGGTGCTTATCAAAAAAACGCTGCTACTTTAACTGATGTAGTAAGAGCTGATAAAGAAAAAGAAATCACTGCTTTGCAGGCTTCTATTCAAGAATTCGAGCAGAATGCTCAGAACTCTTTATTAGATAAAAGAGATCAATTGCTTGCTCCTGCTTTTGAAAAAATTGGAATTGCTATTGAACAAGTTTCGGAAGAAAATGGATATACACATGTTTTTAACATGACTGCAGGTGGTCAAAGTATCCTACTTTATGCAAGAGAAGAAGACAATGTGTCTAATCTTGTTTTGAAGAAATTAGGAATTAACCCTCCAGCGGGAAACTAAGAAAATAGAAATCAGTTAAAAGAAACCTCGCTAAATGCGGGGTTTTTTTATGAGATAATCAATCCAAAAATTAGTCCTCCTACAATAATAAGTGGTGTAGGGACCTTGGTGAACTTCATTGTTGCAACAGTACCGAACATCAATATAAAATTGATTACGGTCCTATCCATTGGCATAAACAACAGAAAAGCTGCCGCTATAACCATTCCTGCACTTACTGCAGTGATCCCTTCTAGCGAAGCTTTTACTATTCTATATTTTTTTAATTCTTCCCAAAACCTGATAACAAAGAAGATTAAAAATGTACCCGGTAAGAATACCCCAATTGCAGACATTGCTGCTCCAAGTATTCTTCCTCCAATGCCCATTCCATCTACACTAAGCGCTCCTACATAAGCACTAAATGAGAAAACTGGCCCTGGAATAGCTTGAACCATACCGTATCCATTGATAAACTCATCTGACGTGAGTAACTCCTTAAACTCAACAAACTCTGTATAAAGAAGTGGTACCAAAACCTGGCCTCCACCAAAAATCAAACTCCCATTACGATAAAAATTCTCAAATAAGAGAATGGGTTGAAATTTTGTGACACCTCCCAAAATAGCTGCAAATACTAAAACAGAGACCCATAATATTAGATTATTCCATTGAATCTTAATTTTATGCTTTTCTTCAATTGGCTGCCTTTTATACTTCCAAGTTGTAGCAAGACCCCCAAGTAGAATCAATACTGGAAACGCATATGGTGATTTCAAAAAGAATGAGGCAATTGCTGAAATGATCATTAAGACAAATCCTAGTTTTGTATTTACCACTTTGACCGAAATCTGATAGGAAGAAAAAGCAACTATACCTACCGCTATTGGCTGAACATACCGTAAAAAATCAAGTGATATATTAAATGCTTCTGCCTGACTTACTAATATGGCCAAAGAAGTCATGATACAAAATGCTGGTAACATCCAAACAAGAAGAGTTAAATAAGCGAGATTTGCTCCTCCGATTTTATACCCTAAAGAAGTGATCGTCTGTGTAGATGTTGGACCAGGGAGCACTTGACAAAGCGCATATAGCTCAATTAAATCTTCTTCTGTTAGGTAGCCCCTTTTCTTAACTAATAAATCAACAAACATACCAAAGTGCCCCTGAGGGCCGCCAAAAGCAGTTATAGACAGGAAAGCTACATCCTTAAGAAAAATGAGATATCTAACTCTTTTAAAAGACATCTTATTTCTTCAAACCGATTTCTTGTAAACGCTGATCCAAAAAGTCTCCAGCAGTAATATCTTCAAAGGACTTAGGATGCTCCAAATCCACACAATTATCTAAACACGTGAGATCCATCTCTGACACTGGGTGCAAGAAAAATGGGATGGAGAAACGCGAAGTATGCATTAATTCCCTTGGGGGATTAACCACTCGATGAATAGTAGATTTTAATTTGCTATTGGAATGACGCTCTAGCATATCTCCTACGTTTACCACAATCTGATCCGGAAGAGCTGTTATTGGTATCCACTTTCCGTCTCTTCTCAACACCTGCAATCCATCTGCACTTGCTCCCATCAGTAGCGTTATTAAATTAATATCGCCATGCTCAGCAGCGCGAACCGCATCTGGAGGTAACGAATCCGGATCTTCAATTGGAAAATAATGGATGGGTCTTAAAATGCTATTCCCTTGTTTTACTTTGTCATCAAAGTAGTTTTCTGGTAATTCAAGATAGAGTGCGATTGCCTTGAGCATGTGAATGCCTGCATGAAGCAGCGTATCAAATGCTTCGGTAGTATATTTTTTTAGGTCTAAAACCTCTGATGGCCAAATATTCTCCGGATAATCTGGTCTAGCATTTTCACTTGGCTGCCCTACATGAAAAAACTCTTTCAAATCACCTGTATTTCTTCCCTTTGCCTTCTCCTTGCCCTTGCTAATATATCCTCGCTGACCAGCCAATTCTGGCTTCTCGTATTTCTTTTTCGCTTCATCAGGCAATCTGAAAAATTCCTCTACGCTTCGATACAGATTTGAAGTCAATTCATCTGAGAGTCCATGATTTTTAATTGACACAAACCCTATGTTAGAATAGGCTTCTCCTAGTTTGCTCACAAATTCAGCCTTTTGCTGGGCTGATCCATTTGTAAAGTCTGCTAAATCCAGAGAAGGAACCGTATCAAATAATATTTCTTCCATAGGTAATCGGTTAAAAATTGGAATACCAATATAAATCAGAATCCTTAAAAAGGAAGTTAATCCAAAACACTTCTTAATACATCTAGTGATTTTGGTTTAGCAATGTGCGCATGATGTATATAATAATTGAGAACAACGTCTAGCACTTGATTCCTCATTGATCTGCCAAATCCAGCTTGGAATCCATACGGTTCGTTAATCAACTTTTCTGTCCAATGATCATTTTCATCTGTGGTGGGAACTAACTTATCAATAGAGGTAAACAGTGTGTCAAAATCATCTATTCCGAATCCTAAAAAAGGTCCTATTTTCAACAAAAACTGAAGATGAAAGTCTTGAAATCCCTTCTCTAGACGATCTAATGAAACAACAGATTCCTCCACAAACTCATATAATTCCTCGTTCGGTGCTTGCTCAGATTGCAAAAGCTTTGAGAGCATTTCTGATAAGAAAAGTGTAATCGCACTTTTAGTAAAATTTTGATGAATGTGATGAAGTGGGATATGATTTTTAAACTCAGAAATACGTTGAAGATCTCTCGTGTCTTTGATATAAAGAACCAGCTCTAAGATTGTAAATGGCTGAAAGTAGCCAATACTTTTTTTTGATTTTTGACTCCTTATGGAATTTACTATATAGGAGCCATAGCCATAATCCTCTGTGAAAATTCGAGCAATAATGGAATTATCACCATACTTCATGTAGCTAAGAACAATCCCTTTTGTCTTAGCTATCATTAGCGAATCACAGCAATTTTCCCCACATAAGTCTCAAGGCCATCAAATGAGGAGCTAAAAAGGAAATATACACCCGTTACAACTTTAGTATTGGTCACATCTAGTAAGTCCCAAGAAGCTGTGCCTCCATTTGCATTTATCTCCTTCACCAGATTTCCATTAATATCCGTAATCTTGATGGACACATTTTTTGCAAGACCTTTTATTCCTACTAAACCTATGTAATTAGGCCTTACTGGATTTGGAAAAACCGTGACGTTTTGATGGGTTCTCCCACCAAAAGAAGACGAACTTCTAAAGGAAACCAACCCTTTGTCTGTATAAACAAAGACTTCACCATTTGTTGGGTTATACACCAAATCCAACACATTATTGGAAGGAATCGGACTGTTAGACTCATTGAAAAGAGCCACTTGCTCTGATGTATTTTCATCAAAAACCCATAGTCCTCTTGTTGTCCCAAACCAAATACGATTACCACCATCTGTCATTACTGCATTGATCTGCTCATCTTCAAAAAGCACTCTATTTTCAAAGGTTGGAGTAACGGCTCGTGAGTCACTATTGAACGATGCATTTGTGAAGAGAGCTGGCCCTCTTGATGTTGCAACCCATGCATCATCTTCAATACTCAAATCAAGATCAGTCAATGATGAAGGCAAGCCATCTGTAGTGCTTATAATGTCTATTTCATTTTGTCCTTCATCTATTACTGTAATAGATCCTGAAGCTCCACTTAGCCATGCATCTCCGGTTATAGTCAGATCGATGGAAGTATATCTGTTCTCGAAAAGCTCGGTGTTTGAGAAAGAAGCCCACCTATCATCCATGGATAAATTATGGATAGGGTCTGAGTTGCCAAAAGATGAAATCCACAGTTTCTCACCAGCGCTTATAGCTGCGATTATAGTATCTAAACTGGAATCACTATTTGGGATTTGACTGATGATTTCTCCTTCCTGTTGATTGAATAAACCGTCTCCTATGGAGCTGAAGTAATAGGTAGTAGCAAAAAGTGCAACATCTGAGATGTTTTGAAACCTATCTATGCTTTCAGTCACCCATCCACCCTCGGAATAGAAAGAAAACCCATCTACTTTCATACTTCCATCATAATTAAAAGGAGAAGGCGCGTGAAATCCATAAACTTCGTTTTCTATGATCCTGATTCGTGAGAAATTATCTGATTTTGGCCCCTTCGGAGATAAAGAATTACCTGAATTGTCAATTAAACCAAGAGAGCCATCAGCAAAAAGAAATGCATTTCCTGTGCTAATGATATCGTTTACGTTTAATGCGTTTGTTGTCCCAATGGATTCAAAAACACCATTTGAAAACTGGAAAACAGATCCGTTTACTGAAGTGATGAGTTGATCATCCATGGAAAACAATTTGAAAGCTCCAGCAGGAACATCTACTCCAGAATCTTCCCATAAACTACCAGTAAATTGGAATAAGTTAGAATTGGCTAATGCATAATATTTATTTTCTACTAATGTCAAATTGTTAAAAGATGACGTCTCTGAATAATGAGTCCAGTTATTGAAATCAAGCAAGTTTTTTGAAGTGCTTCCACTTTGAATACCTTCATCAGTTCTAATAAAAAGGTTTCCCTCAAAAAATGAAATCTCCAAAACATTTACTTCATTACCACCCTCTCCTATTTGAACATAATTTTCTGCAACTTCAGCTCGAATTGTATTGATCACAATGATGCCAAGACCTGTTGCCAAGTATATTCTATTGGGATCGAAAGTGATACTATTGATGGTTTTATCTCCTTCCAAATTAGAGCTAGAAATATCCACTATAGTATTTATTCTATCTTCAAAGACAAGATCAACCAACCCCGAACGATAACCAATAATCAAGACCTCATTATTTGTGTCGTACTCCATCGCAGATACACCAACATCGGAGAGACCGTCAATCTTGGAGAGTTTTCTCAGTGAATTATCACTTAAATCAATAGAGAATAAACCATTTGATGCCGCACAAAAAATTTTATCTCCCGTCTTCTCAATAATTTGAGCATCTGTATAGCTAAAATGAGTACGCCAAGTCCCGACAGCAATGTCTTGAGCTGATGAAAAGGTACTGTAAAGAAAAAGGCTACTTATTGCCCAAAGCTTCAAAAAAGCAAGACCTGCAAAGTGCTTCATAAATATCTTTTTCACCTAAAACGATTGTTTGTTTTGCTTTCGATCTTCTATGAGAATAGGACGCCACATTACCACATTTCATACATACTGCGTGTACTTTCGTGATGTATTCTGCCACTGCCATCAAGGAGTCCATAGGCTTAAACGGATTTCCAAGAAAATCCATATCTAGTCCTGCAACAATTACTCGTTTTCCCTGATTAGCTAATGTAATTGCCACATTTACAATCTCATTATCAAAAAACTGAGCCTCATCTATACCAACCACCTCACAATTTCCAGCTCTCAGTAAAATATCGTTGGCGAAGTTGACTGGAGTTGACTGAATAGTGGAATCTTTGTGTGAAACAATTTTTTCTTTATCATACCTCTTATCAATGGCGGGTTTGAAGATTTCCACTTGTTGGTGAGCTATTAAAGCTCTATTTAGCCGTCGAATGAGCTCCTCCGTTTTCCCAGAAAACATAGAGCCACATACTACCTCAATCCACCCTCCTCGCCGTACCGCTCCTTTTCCAATATGTGGTTCTACAAACATTATTCTGAATAAGTGATATGAGGTAATTGTGTTTCTTTAGGTACGGCTATTGTTATATCTCCTAAGACTTGCACCTGGCAAGTTAGGCGCTCATCAGATCGTAATTTATTCAATTTGGAGAAGAGCTTTTCGCTTTCTGTTTCTGGGGTGATGTGGTCTTGTCCCAAAATAATTGTTGCCTTGCAGGTAGTGCACTTACCCTTACCCCCACAGGCATGCATATAGTCGGTCTCACTAAGCAAAATATCCAGTAATCTTTCCCTTTTACCATCGCAATGAATAGATTTACTTTGTAAGTTGTTAATTACAACATTGGGCATACTCCTCATCAATTTTTAGATATGCAAAGGAAACTAAACGAAGACTTTATAGATAGCTATTGTGAAAAATTTGCTGCGAAAGTAACCGCAGATTTTTTCAAGGAAGGAAAAGAAGTCATCACGGGAAAAGAGATCCTGAATGTAACACCTTCTAAACAGGTTAACTTCTTTGTTATAAAGTTGCTTTTTAGGTATTGGCAGGAAGAAACGAAGAAGCTGGAAAGCCCCTTTTTTAATTACAAACACGATGAAGTGAGACAGGCCATGATCCAATTCATGAATGTTCTTTCTCAGCATATAGAAATAAATCGTCCTAAATTTGAATTGCTACTTAATCATGCTGTAAAGGATACCATTTATTTGGTTGCAGCACCAGAAGCCTATGTGGAAATTGATTTAGAAAGTAGAGGAGTGGACAAAATATCAGATAAATCCATAGAGGGAACGGTTAAATATTTGAGAGTTCACAAAAAAGAAATCAGTAATTTTCTATCTGACATGAAAGGTCTCACGATTGATGATGTCATTGATGAACTACCAGAGGAATTTGATGATTTTGATACTAAAGACGCTGTAATAGAAGAATGCAAACTTTTAGCTGAGGTATTGGATATCGATATTGATACGGTCTTGTCTGATGACCCTGATATTGATGACTTTGACGAAGATGATTTATTCGAGCGCGGCGAAGAAGATCTTGTAGAAGATCGACCTGTTCCAAAAAAGACAGCCCCTGATGCACAACCTGAGAGTGATATTGAGGTCACATCAGAGGACGTTACTATGGCAGAAGAGGATTTTGAAGAAACAGACGAAAGCGAAAAAGAGAAAGAAACTATTGATGAAAGTAAAGACATAGAATTGTCGAGTGATGAAAACGAAGGTGAAGAGGGAGATGATGAGCATTTTGATGAAATAAGCAATGCAGATGAAATAGAAGAAGATCAGCCTGAAGATGATGACGAAAATGAGGAGACAGAGGAAGAAGTATTCGCTCCCTTGAAAGACGCTCCTATTGTATTAGATGATGAAGACATGGATGATTTACCCGAAAAAACGGTGAATGATCAATTTGAGAAAAAAGAAGAGACAGTAGCAGATCATTTAGAGTCTTCCAAAAAAGGGGGTAGTCTGTTAGAAATGATTTCTGTCAATCATCGATATATGTTCATTCAAGAGCTTTTCAACAATGACAAAAATGAGTTTGAGAATGCACTTTTTGAACTAGAAGAGTTCGCATCCTTTGACGATTCTGTAGAGTTTCTTGTGCAAGGCTATGCGAAGCATAATGATTGGAACATGCAGTCAGATGAAGTAAAAGAATTGCTAAAAGTCCTTTTTAGAAGGTTTAGGTAAAACCATTAACCCACCCACTTCTTTAGTGAGCCTTAAACATCAGCAAATAGATCAAGACCAGCTTGTTGCTCAAATCAGAGCGAGAAGTAAAGATGCGTTTACCTATTTGTATGACAATTACTCAGGTGCCATCTATGGTGCTGTCTCAAGAATAGTGAATAATGAGGATGTAGCGGAGGAAGTGCTGCAAGATGCCTTCATGAAATTTTGGGATAAGATTGAACATTATGATTCTTCAAAAGG
>CAYGTD010000027.1:0-21091 GCA_964352725.1 uncultured Roseivirgaceae bacterium | reverse complement strand
ATCTACGAGGATTGTTCTCCGCGACCCATGCATTTCCTTCCGGAGAAGGACATGTCATCATTCCCAGAGAAGTTCCATAGTCCGTCAGAAAGTAGGTTCTAGGTTGTGCAGAAAACCGATCTAGAAAGGTGATTTTTTGATTGTCAAAATTGAAAACAAATAGTTTGAGACTGTTTTGTGCCTCAATTAGCGATATGGGTGCTTGATTAGAGAGTGAAAAAGTCTGCAATTCTTCGCCCTGCTGATTATACTTTGTTACTCTTCCATCCGAAAATCCTAAATAGAAATTGTGTTGAATATCTACAGAGAATGCAGTGGGAGGAAGGCTAATTTTTGTAGAAGATATTTTTTTCCACTCTTGCCCAAAGATTAGCGCTGGCAATAGTAGAAGACTAGCCGTTAAAAGTCTTGAGGTCAGCTTTGTTTCCATCAAATTCAAGATACGTACAATGATTGACCCATTCCCCTAAGTTAAAATAGGTTGAGTTCTCTGACACGGTTAATTCTAGGGGTAAATGCCGATGACCAAAAATATAGAAGTCATGATGCTTTCTTTGTTCAACTTCTTTGCAGTATTCTAGAAGCGCTTCATTTTCCGTGAGGGTTTCCACTTCCTTATCAAAAGTCCTACTTTTCTCAGACCATTTTTGAGCAACCCAAATACCTATACTTGGATGAATCCATTGGAATAGCCATTGGGAAAATGGATTTCTAAAAATTTTCTTAAATAATTTGAATTTCGAATCACCTGGGCCTAAACCATCTCCATGTCCAACATAAAACAGTCGATTATTCACTTCAATTTGGATAGGATCATGATGCACTTTTACTCCCAATTCTTTCGGGAAGTATTCTTTCATCCACAGGTCATGATTTCCTGTAAAAATGTGAATTGGGACTCCTGCGTCAGAGAGTTCTGCAAGCTTTCCCTGAAAGCGAATAAATCCCTTTGGAATAGTCTTATGATATTCAAACCAAAAATCAAATAGGTCACCAACTAAAAAAATGGCTGCCGCATTGACAGCCATTTTATCTAGCCACTTAATGATTTTTTTTTCTCTAATTAAACTTGACTCATCGTCTGGCGCTCCCAGATGAAAGTCACTAGCAAAGTACAACTTTTTGTTTGCTGGCAGCTCCTTGTACGAGCTTATAAACTCCGGATTTGCCAGCATGTCTTATTCGCTTTTTTCGGCTGGAGTAGTCTCCTCTTGCTCCACAGCTTCTTTCACTTCACTCTTTACTTTCTCAACAGATTCAATCTCTTCTTTCACTTCTACTCCATTGGTAAACGCCTCATAGGAAGTTTGATTCTCAAAAGGTCTTTTACCAATCAATCCTTCTAAATCAGATTGAAAAATTATTTCTTTTTCAAGAAGTTCTTTAGCCAAAATTTCTAATTCTTTTTTCTTGCTTAATAATAGCTTTTTAGTTCTTGTGTATGCTTGATCTACAAGAATCTTCACCTCATTATCAATCAGCTCTGATGTAGCTTCAGAATACGGTTTTGTGAAATTATAATCAGATTGCTTTGAGTCATAGTAAGAAACATTTCCAATCTTATCATTCATTCCATAAACAGAAACAATGCTGTAGGCAAGCTTTGTAATTCTTTCTAAATCACTTAAAGCTCCAGTAGATATCTTACCAAAGATCAAATCTTCCGCAGCTCTTCCTCCTAATGCCATACACATTTCATCCATTAATTGTTCAGTCTGATACAGAAACTGCTCTTTCGGTAGATACTGTGCATATCCTAGTGCAGCTACTCCCCTTGGTACAATACTCACTTTTACCAATGGATCAGCGTGCTCAAGGAACCAGCCTGCAACTGCGTGACCAGCTTCATGATAAGCAACAATCTTTTTCTCTTCAGGAGAAATGAGTTTATTTTTCTTTTCAAGACCACCGATAACACGGTCGATCGCATCTTGAAAGTCTTGCATATCAACTTTTTTCTTGTCTTTTCTTGCAGCTATCAACGCAGCTTCATTACAAACATTGGCAATTTCAGCTCCTGCAAATCCTGGTGTTTGAGCTGAAAGTTTTCTAGCGTCCACATCCTCGGACAGCTGTACAGGCTTTAAGTGAACCTTAAAAATGGCCTCTCGTCCATTAATGTCTGGTTTGTCAATGCTGATCTGACGATCAAATCTTCCTGGGCGAAGCAATGCCGAATCCAATACATCAGGACGGTTAGTCGCAGCAAGTATAATTACTCCCGCATCAGTTGAGAATCCATCCATTTCTACAAGTAATGAGTTCAATGTATTCTCTCGCTCATCATTTGAGCCAGGCATTTGTCCTCTACCTCTTGATCTCCCTATGGCATCAATTTCATCGATGAAAACAATACAAGGAGCTTTCTCTTTTGCTTGCTTAAATAAATCTCTTACCCTGGCAGCTCCTACTCCTACAAACATCTCCACAAAATCAGAACCTGATAATGTAAAGAATGGAACCCCAGCCTCTCCAGCTACTGCCTTTGCCAATAATGTTTTACCAGTTCCTGGAGGACCTACTAGTAAGGCTCCTTTTGGTATTTTACCTCCAAGCTTAGTGAATTTTTCAGGAGTCTTTAGGAAATCAACTATTTCTCTAATTTCTTCTTTGGCTTCTTCGAGTCCAGCTGCATCAGCAAAAGTAATTTTTACCTTATTTTCTGCATCAAAAAGAGACGCTTTAGATTTACCAATATTAAATATTTGTCCACCAGGGCCTCCGCCACCAGTCATTCTTCTCATCAAAAACCAAAAACCAAAAATCAAAAGGAATAAAAATCCCCAAGTAGAAATTATGTTGGTATAATCGGATCTAGTTTCTTGTTTGTAATCAAAACGCTGGTCTTCAGGCAGCTTGGACATGATTTCATCATAATCTTTGTCAAACTTTTCTGGACTTAGAATTTCCACTTTGTAGTGTGGTCCAGCATCCCCAGAGCTCATGAAGCCTTTATTTTGCTCTAATTCAATTTTATACTTTGTATTACTAAGCGCCTCTGGCTTTAGTGTAACTTCTACAATGTCTTGGTTCTTAATCAATACTACTTTTTGCACGTCATTGGCGAGAAGCATTTTCTCAAAAGAACGAGTTGTGGTAGATACAGCACTACTTTCATTATTAAAAAGAGTGATTCCTATTACAACGGCGAGTAATCCACCGATTAGCCAGCCTTGAAAGCCTGGATTAGGTTTTGGATTTGATTTATGATCTTTTCTTCTTTTATCGGACATTTTCTTGTTTTTCCTAAATATTTCTAGCTAAACGGGACTCATTAAAACTTAGTTCTCGTCAATGCGAATTATCTCAGCATCTCCCCACAATTCTTCTAAACCGTAGAAGGCTCTTTTGTCCTTGTTGAAGATGTGAGCAACTACATCCACGTAATCCAAAAGTATCCACTCCTTATTCTCCTTTCCTTCTCTTTTCCAGGGATTTTGTTTTGATTGTTTGTGAACCTCTTCTTCTACTGATTCTGAGATTGCATCTATTTGAGTATCTGAGTTACCACTGCAAATGATGAAATAGTCAGCGATTGCATGTTTCACTTTCCTCAAATCCATCACGACTACATTCGTGGCTTTTTTATTAAGCATTCCTTCAACCACCCACTCACTTAAAACCTTTGAAGATATGTCTTTACTCACCTGTTGCTCCACTATGTGCTTAACTATTATTTTTACCGCAAAATTACACTAATTCTATTGCATAAAATCTTTGCCAAACCCTTATTCTTCGGGAAAAAAGTCCTTTTCCTGCCACAATGTCACTCTACCAATGAAGAGTTACTGACCTTGGCTAAGAAATCTAATGAACCTGAAGGCTTTGTTTTGTACACTGATCATCAGGAAAAGGGTAGAGGTCAGCGAGGAAATGTTTGGATTGATGAACCTGGGAAGAATATTTTGATGTCTATTTTATTAAAGCCTAGCTTCTTAAATCCATCCAATCAATATTTTTTAAATCTAATTGTTGGACTTTCAGTGGTCGATGTTTTGCGAGATCTTATACCGATGAGTTCTTACTTATTAAAGTGGCCTAATGATATTTATGTTGATGATAAAAAACTGGGGGGTATTTTGATCGAAAGTAGTTTGAAAGGAACCAAATTGGAATATTCAGTATTGGGAATTGGGATGAACGTGAATCAAAGTGGATTTAATTTGCTGAATGCTACTTCTCTTTTCTTAGAAACAAAAAATCAGTTTAATCGATTTGAGTTGATGGAAAGTTTACTTCAACATTTAGAGAAATGGTATTTAAAATTGAAAGAAGGTAAAGAGGAGATGATTTTGGCTGCATATCACGAAAAACTCTTGTGGAAAGATGAAGTACACACTTTTAGAATAGATAATAGAGTACAGGAAGGAATAATTAGAGGAATTGATAAACAAGGTAGATTAATGTTAGGGATGGAGGCAGGAGATAGATTATTTAACATAAAAGAGATTGAATTTTTAAGCTAACCTTTTAAAGAGTAACTAGTTATCTTTGCGCCCCGAAACAAGAATTTCAAGAATAGATTATATATAGAATGACTGAAACAGTAGAAAAATTTAAAGTAAAAGACATTGCTCTCGCAGAATACGGGAGGAAAGAAATTGGACTCGCAGAAGCAGAAATGCCAGGTTTAATGGCTTTGAGAAAAGAATTTGGCGAAAGCAAACCATTAGCAGGTGCAAGAATTGCAGGTTGTTTACATATGACTATACAAACAGCTGTGCTTATCGAAACATTGGTGGAACTTGGTGCTGATGTTACTTGGTCTTCATGTAATATTTTCTCAACTCAGGATCACGCTGCTGCTGCCATAGCTGCTGCAGGAGTACCTGTTTATGCTTGGAAAGGAATGAACGAGGAAGAGTTTGATTGGTGTATCGCTCAAACACTTTTTGCATTTAAAGATGGTAAGCCTTTGAATATGATCTTGGATGATGGTGGCGACCTTACCAATATGGTTCTGGACAGACACCCTGAATTGGTAGCTGATATCAAAGGGTTATCGGAGGAGACAACTACAGGAGTTCATAGATTATACGAGCGAATGAAAAATGGTACGCTTCCAATGCCAGCTATCAACGTGAACGATTCAGTGACCAAGTCAAAATTTGACAATAAGTATGGTTGTAAAGAGTCGTTGGTAGATGCGATAAGAAGAGCTACTGACCTTATGCTTGCAGGTAAAGTAGCTGTAGTAGCAGGATATGGTGATGTTGGAAAAGGATCTGCAGCTTCGCTGAGAGGTGCAGGTGTAAGAGTAATTGTAACAGAAATTGATCCAATTTGTGCGCTTCAAGCGGCTATGGATGGTTTTGAAGTGAAAAGAATGATTGATGCTGTGCCAAGAGCTGACATCATCGTTACCACCACTGGTAATAAAGACATTATTAAAGGTGAGCACTTCAAGGTGATGAGAGATAAAGCGATCGTTTGTAACATTGGTCACTTTGACAATGAAATAGATATGGCTTGGTTGAAGAAAAATTACGGAAGCACACACGTAGAGATCAAACCGCAGGTTGATCTATACAATATTGATGGAAATGACGTCATTGTGCTTGCGGAAGGAAGATTGGTAAATCTTGGATGTGCAACTGGACACCCTTCATTTGTAATGTCTAACTCTTTCACGAACCAAACACTGGCTCAAATTGAGCTTTGGGAAAATCATGATAAATATGAGAATGGTGTTTATATGCTTCCTAAGGTGCTGGATGAAAAAGTAGCTCGACTTCACTTGTCTAAAATAGGTGTTGAACTAGATACGCTTTCAGAAGATCAAGCAGAGTACATTGGAGTTACGGTGGAAGGACCATTTAAACCTGAGTATTATAGATATTAATATCATAGTTTTTAATGATAGAAAAAGTCCCAGTGATGGGACTTTTTTTATGCCTTAGTGTTTTCAATGAACTTTAATTAAGTTTTGTCGCCCAACAAACATTTAGCCCCCTCCTCTAGTTATTATGGAACTTAGATCGTTTTATTTAGAACTATTCTAATTAAGTGTCGTATATTGATGTATCTACACGTAAATTGAGAAACCATGACAGAGCAAATAGAAACCCCAGTTAGAAATAAATACTCAGAAGCTAAAAAAGTAAGAGTTTTCGATGGTGAATTTATGCCTCACATAGATTCTATGTACAATTTTGCTTATCGTCTCACTTTTGATGAGGATGAAGCTAAGGATTTAGTACAAGACACATACATGAAAGCTTTCAGATTCATCAATTCATTCCAAGAAGGCACAAATGCTAAAGCATGGTTGTACAGAATCTTGAAAAATAGTTTCATTAACGATTACAGAAAGAAAAGTAAGCAACCAGCCAAGGTGGACTACCAAGAAGTAGAACAGTTTTACAATTCTGAAGATACTCCAAGTAGCGCAACCGTTGATTTGAGACTAGAAGCGACCAAGGATATGATCGGAGATGAAATCAGTAATGCGCTAAATTCCTTAGCTATTGATTTCAGAACTGTTATCATCTTATGTGATTTAGAAGGTTTTACCTATGAGGAAATGGCTAAAATACTAGACATCCCAATAGGAACTGTACGATCTAGATTACATAGAGCTAGAAATCTACTTAGAGAGAAATTGGGCACATATGCACATTCAATGGGATACAACTAAAATTAGTTGAACTTTTTATATTGAATTTTCATTCAATAGCTGTACACAAAAATTCAATTTCTTTAGTATGTCAAAATGTCCAGACTGTTCTTGTAGTGACTTTGATAAGTGTTTGAATATTTTAAATCAAATGCTCGATAATGAAGCCTCTCAGGAGCAAGAAGATTATTTCCATGCTCACATAGAAGGTTGTATTGTCTGTTTTTCCCATTACAACGTAGAGAAACAAATAAGGCAACTTTTAAAGACTAAACTAAGTCACCAAAAAGTGCCAAGCTCCTTGGCCAATGAGATAAGAGCAAGAATTGTCACTTAAACTTTATTGTCTGTTCATACAGCTATAGACAATCATTTTAAAGGTCTCAAAGACTCTATGTAATTTTGCATCATGAAGGGTAAGGCTATCATATTTTCTGCTCCATCAGGAGCTGGCAAAACAACCATTGTAAGGAAACTGCTAGAGAGAATACCCTCGCTTGAGTTTTCTATTTCTGCTACTACTAGACCTAAAAGGGCTTACGAGACAAACGGAAAGGATTATTACTTTCTTTCCTTCAGCGAGTTTGACGAAATGCGTGAGAAAGAAGATTTGTATGAGTGGGAAGAGGTTTATGAAGATACATTTTATGGCACCTTGAAATCTGAAGTAGATCGTATTTGGGAAAGTGGGAATCATGTAATATTTGATGTGGATGTGCAAGGCGGACTAAGGCTGAAAAGAAAGCTAGCGGAAAATGCTATAGCTATTTTCGTTAACGTGAAAAGTCCAGAAATCCTTAGAGAAAGACTTCAAAAAAGGAATACTGAGACAGATGAGACTTTGAATGAGCGCGTAAATAAGTCTATCGAAGAAATGAAAGAGCAAGATAAGTTTGATAATGTGGTATTGAATGAAGACTTGGAGCAAGCAATAATGGATTCGGAAAGGTTAGTAAAGGATTTTATTTCGAAATGAAAAAAGTAGGTCTCTTTTTTGGCTCATTTAATCCTATCCATATTGGACATATGATTATTGCCAATTTGGTGAAAGAGACGACTGATGTGGACGAGGTTTGGTTTGTGGTGAGTCCTCAAAATCCTTTTAAGAAAAATAAGAATTTACTTCATGAGTTTGATCGACTGGATATGGTGCAGTTGGCTACCTCAGACGATTACTCCTTTAGAGTAAGTGATATTGAGTTTAGCATGCCAAAACCGAGCTATACCATTGATACGTTGACTGTACTTAATGAAAAGCATTCAGATATAGAATTTCGCTTAATAATAGGTGGAGATAACCTCGCCTCTTTTCCGAAGTGGAAAAATCACAATCAAATATTAGAGCACTTCGGATTGATCGTTTATCCGCGACCGAATGCAGGTGATTCTGATTTAAAGAATCATAAAAACGTCAAGTTTATAGATGCTCCAGAAATGGATATTTCCGCCACTTTTATACGAAAATTGATTAAAAGTGGAAAATCAATAAAATATCTCGTCCCAGATGCAGTAGCTACTCAAATAAAATCAAAAGGATTTTTTCAGTAGCAGACATTAAACAGTCATAATATCTTTCTCCTTCAACTCAACAAGGGCGTCAATTTTGGTTGAGTAAGTGTCAGTTAGTTTTTGCACGTCATCCTCAGAGGATTTAATGAGATCTTCAGATACTCCGTCTAGTTTCTTTAGAGAATCATTGGTTTCTTTTCTAGCATTTCTAATACTCACTTTTCCGGCTTCAGCTTCTGCCCTCACTTGCTTCATTAGTTGAAGTCTTCTTTCTTCAGTAAGTGCTGGGATATTAATTCGGATTTGTTCACCGTCATTTTGTGGGTTAAATCCTAGACCACTATTAATAATAGCGCGCTCTATTTCTTGCAGCATGTTTTTTTCCCAAGGTTTTATGCTTAGCGTTCTAGCATCTGGAGTGGAAACTGAGGCTACTTGATTCAATGGAGTCATTGCTCCATAATAATCTACAGAGACACTATCAAGCATGGCAGGCATTGCTTTTCCTGCTCGGATTTTAGCAAACTCTGCTCTTGTGTGACTCACAGCTCCATCCATCATTTCCTTTGCGGTATCTAGGTATATTTCTATTTCTTCCATTTCCGAAAATTATCTAAAACTATTTAATTAGTGTACCCACTTTCTCTCCTGCAATCAATTTGCTCAAATTGCCTTTCTTATTCATATCAAAAACAATTATCGGTAAATTATTTTCTTGACACAAAGTAAAAGCTGTCATATCCATTATATTAAGATTTTTTTCATAGGCTTCTTGAAAAGAAAGCTCATCGTACCTTTCTGCATTAGGATCTTTTTCTGGATCTGCTGTATATACACCGTCTACTCTAGTTCCTTTCAATACCACATCAGCTTCTATTTCGATGGCTCTTAAACTTGCTGTAGAGTCAGTTGTGAAATACGGGTTTCCAATTCCAGCTCCAAAAATGACTACCCTCCCTTTTTCGAGATGCCTCATAGCTCTTCGTCTAATAAATGGCTCACAAACTTGCTCCATTTTTAGTCCAGCCATCAATCTTGTATACATTCCATGCTGCTCAAAAGTACTTTGCAGTGCCATTGCGTTGATCACGGTAGCTAGCATTCCCATATAGTCTCCTTGAACTCTTTCGATACCAGAGGATTCCGCCATCACGCCTCTATAGATATTTCCCCCGCCTATAACTACAGCCACTTCCACTCCTTGATCTACTACAGCTTTGATTTCTTCTGCATATTGTGCCAAGCGCTTTGAGTCAATTCCATGTTGCTCATCGCCCATCAATGATTCACCACTTAGTTTTAGGAGTATTCTTTTGTAAGTCATTTATTTTATGTGGAAGGTTAAAATCAGGCAAATATAAATGGATCATTAAGGATTTTTGAATTCAAAGTTGAATTAATCTCAAGGAATTGCTAGACAGACCTTCTTCTTCTAGATCTCTTCATTCGAAACGAAAAAAGGCATACCCTTTTGAAGAATATGCCTTTCTTGTAAAGTTTGATATTTCTTAGTTAATCCATCTTAATTCGAAGGTTACCATATCCAGAATCTATTCTGATTTTTTTGTTAGGATCACCTTTTCCTATTTTTCCTTTATAAGTAGCTTTATTAGATTCTTTCACTCGATAATTGAACGTAGCATCTACGTCTGAGGAGACTTTTAAATCAGCAAAACTGAAGCTTGCATCAATATCAGCATTTACATCTGAGGCAAGACCAATTTCATAAGAACCAAATTTTCCATCAATATCTACCAAAGTAAAAGTTTTAGCTAAGCGTTCGATTTTGAAATCTCCAAGATAGCTACAGTCAAGCTCCAAGCTTCCTGTTAATTCTTCAATTTCAAATCCAGAGAAATGTGCTTCTGCATCTACTTTGTGTGCCTTTTTTATTTCAAGGCTTCCATATTTACTCTCTATTTCAAGATCTTCAACATTATCTATTTCAAGGTCTGAAAAACCTTGTGTAATATCCAAAATTTTACCAGATTCTATTTCAAAGTCACTGTATTTCACAACAAATTCACCATCAGCCACATTGCCAATACTCCCGTTTCCAAATGAAAGTTTCACGTAAGTATCTCCTGCCACATCTCCTACTTTCATTGATCCATATGCTACGGTAAGGTTTAAATTTCCTTCCCTGTTTCCCATAGATACGTCACCGAAGCTATTTTTGATCTCAAGAGGATTCTTCTCAGGCATATAGATGGTATAGTTTACCTCAAAACCTTCTTCATTTTTGGTTTTCATGTCATCAGACTCTGTTTCAAAAGAAATCTCAGAACTACTTTCGCTGATGTCTATTTCTATGGCATCAAGAATCCGCTGTGCTCTTTCTTCATTTCTTCCCTTCCCGATGATTTCAACCTTTACACTAAACTCACTTTTCTCCCATGAATTTATTTCTATATCGCCAAACTTGTTCTCTACTCTTAGAGCAGTTGTAGCGCTTACCTTATACGTTTTTTCTACGTACTTTTTCTTTTCCTCTTGGTTCTTACTAAATCCTACAAATGATGTAAGAAGAAAGATGAATATGATATTATATTTTAATTGCTTAGTCATTTTTATTGTTTTTTATTTTGATGAAATAAGTAGTTTGTTTCCAATTATAATTACCAGAATTAGGTACTCGAAGATTGGTCTGATTCTTTGCTTATCTCATTGTTTTCGTCATTAATGGATTCTAAAATTTCTAACTGCTTGTTTAGCACATTTAGCCTAATCTGAAGGTTGCTAATCATCGCATCGACTACCCTATCATTGGAAGCATTTATTTGGTAAGTCTTTTTTAGTTCTAAATACATTGAATCTAATAGATCTATGTCTGCTATAAATTGTTCCTGATCTTCAGGAGTCAACTTCTCCTTTAATTCTTGTTTCTTTAGACTGATTAGGTTTACATAGTAATCTTCAGCCTGCTCAAATTCATGGCTAAGAACTGGCCCAGCGCCACTTTCATTATTTTTATCAATAATCAAATAGATCGTGGAGGCCATAAAGAGCATAGCTGCTACTTTCCAGGCGATAGATAAATAGGATTGTTTTTTATCCAATTTTTTAGTTACTCTATGCCATACTTTATCTGATGGTTCAGCTTCATTGAAAGCATCTTTATTTTTCATGATAAATTTTTCAAATTGATCACCCATAATTCACCTCCTGTGTTAAAATTGTTTTTAATTTCTCTTTTGCTCTTTTGTACTGTGTCTTGGATGTTGATTCTGTAATTCCAAGAATTTCACTTATTTCTTTATGGTCGTATCCCTCGAATAAATAAAGAGATAAAACTGTCCTAAAACCTGTTGGAAGATTATTCATTGCTGCTTTTATACCTTCAACTGAATAGGTTGGTTCAGGTCTGTCACTCCAATGTTCATCCGCCACATCTGGTATTCCTTCTTCATTCACTAGCATTAAATCTTTCTTGCTCTTTTGAACTTGGTTCAATGCTTTGTTTACGACAATACGCTTGAGCCACGCTCCAAAAGAAGCATCTTCTCTATATCCAGATAGGCTTTTAAAAGCACTTGTAAATGCTTCTTGCAAGACATCTTCTGCCTCCGTTTGCCCGCCAGTAATCCTCAATGCCGTATTAAACATCGCCTTATTGTACAATTTGTATATCTCAAACTGTGCTGAGCGATCTTCTTCTCGACATCTTTCGATTAGGACTGCATGAATATTTACCGTGTTTGCTTCCAATGTTTCAGGTTATTCGTTCTAAAGACTGTCTTCATATGGAGGGGTTGCATGAAGTTGCTAATTTTAACACGAATTATTTGATATGCGAAAAATACTTGGTTTACTTGTTCTTATTTCTGGATTGGCTTTTGGTCAAGAGATAGATACCATAGCAATGGATACGGTAAGGCAAATTCCAAATTATTTTGGAGGTGTATACTTTGAAATTGGAGCTAAACTAGCCCCTAATCCACCGAGTATTAATCAGACTAATTTCATTGGAGGAGGAGTGCAATACAATAGATGGTCACTTGGTTTCTTAGTATCTGATTTCCAAGGAACAACTGAGCGCTTTGTAATTTTTCCCAATGTTTTTTCATTGGAATACAAATATGGAGGGCCTATTGTGTCCTTTGATGTCATTCAATCAGATTGGGTAAGGCTAGCCACATATGCTTCATTCGAATTAGGAGATATGACATGGAGAAATGAAGGTGATGATGAAGATTTCCTAAGAAGTGAATTTAATATGCTCACTTTTGGAGCAAAAGCTGAAATGAGTAAACTCAGATTTGTTAGACCATATTTAAACGGAGGCTATCAGAAAATGTCAGCTTTAGATCTTTCGGGTGTAGAGAATGAAGAGTTTTCAGGTTTTTTCCTTGGAGTTGGTTTGCGAATTGGATACTTTAATCAATAACTTATTTATTTATAGACATTTAACACTATTTGATTAAACTTGTACAACAATCTTTTTTTAGAATAATCGCCTATTTATGAATCGATTTTATTGTTTCCTTATTTTATTGCTGATTTCTGCTGGGATATCCGCTCAAAATCTGGAGAAAGCCTACGATAGAGCTTTGGATACTTTTTATTCTGAAGAATTCTCAGATGCTTTGGAGATGTTCAATTTCATTATTGAAAATGATCCTACCTATGAGGATGTAGCATATCGAGCTGAAATATGTTCTCTTCTTACGATGAAGAGATATACTTCTTTTGAAAAATATCTGAGCTTTAAGGAAGAGATGTCTCGAAAAGATAAATTCTATCATTATTGGGCTGGGAGAGTGTACATGGAAAAGTATCGATTTTCTGATGCTAGTGAAGCACTTAAAATCTTTGTAAGAAGCAGAGGTCAAAAAAGTAGAGAAGTTTTGGATGAGGCACGAAATTGGGTAAAATGGTCATTAGAGGCTCAAAAACTATTAGATAATCCCAAATTTTATGAGATTCATATGCTTGAAAAAGGAGTGAATACTGAGTATGCTGAGTTAAGTCCTGTATTTTTTCCCCTAAAAGAAGAACTACTTTTCATGTCTAATCGTGATGCTGCTAAACCAGACTATTTTGAGGTTTTTCATACCATCCATGAATCGAATAGAAAGTGGTCGGTACCAACCAAGGTACCTGGTCTTGGAACTTTCACAAGAGAAAATGCCAATATTGAGTTAGTTGATGAAGATGGTCGATTATTTCAGTTTAGAAAGCATAAAGGTGGAGACTTGTATTACAGCGAACCTACCGATACCAGAACAGGCTGGACAGAGCCAGTGGAGTTCGATAGCAAAATCACGGCAACACATCTAGGATCTCACTTTTTTATCAACGAGCATGAGGATCGCATTATTTTTTCAAAAAACGTAGGGAGTAAGAAGAAAGAAAATCTTGATTTATTTCAATCGTTTAAAAATGCCAAAACAGGAGAATGGACTAAGCCAGCTTTGTTTACATCCAATATCAATAGCGAGTTTAACGAGGATAGCCCATACTTAAGTTCAGATGAAAAGACTTTGTATTTTGCTTCTGATGGACATAGTGCCATAGGAGGGTACGACATATTTAAAACAACTTTTGATTCAGCTTCTCTCACATGGTCAGAACCAATTAATATGGGCTTTCCAATCAATTCGCCTGCTGATGAAATGCAATTCAAACTCAATCCAGATCAGACTTCAGGATATTTTGTTTCTAGCAGACTCAATACATTGGGTGATTTTGATATTTTCTTTTTTTGGGATTTACACACAGTAAAAATAAAAGGACGAATTATTCAGCAAGAAGGTGAAAATATTCTTGAGGATGCAAGAATTTATTTTAGGCCTGATCCATATACCGATATGCACTTTTTTTCCGAAATCGCTGAGGACGGAAGCTATGCAACTGAAATTCCATCAGATGATATTTTCCATGTTGAGATCAAAGGGAAAAATGGTATAGTTTATTTGGATGATTTTGAAATACACGATACTGGTGGATCTTCTACTACCTATTTGAAAAACTTTCATACCAAAGATGGATTTGATGACCCGTTGACTTCTTTAACTAAAAAACCTAAGAATGATGTGGTTACAAAGAAGGAGACACCCACTGAAGGTATTATAGGGAAATCCAAAGGGGAAGTTGATAGTGAAATAAAAAGCAATGAAGAAAAACAAGAACCGACCATTACATCTAGGGATCGAGCAGATCAAAAAACGCTAAGTCCATTGTTAAATACTGGTAGTAGGGTAGCATTACGAACCATTTATTTTGAGTTTGGTAATATCAAGCTTTCATCAAAAAGCGATCAAATACTGGGGTCTATCGCGAGGATATTAAAGGAAAATCCTGAGATGAAAATAGAAATAGCTGGACATACCGATAGTATAGGAGATGCCAAAACAAATCAATGGGTGTCTCAGGCAAGGGCAAACGCAGTTATGCAATGGCTTATTAGAAACGGAATCTCAAAAGATAGAATGGTTGCAAGAGGATATGGTGAATCAGATCCTTTGGCTTCCAATGATGATGAAAAAGAAGGACGAGAGCTCAATCGAAGAATTGAGATCATCAGAAATTAACTACACTTTCTGATTCTTATATTTATATTCGATTTAAAATAGACAACAATGTATACCTCAATAATTGCAGGTCTAGGACATTATGTACCCGATAATGTTGTGACCAATGAAGACTTGTCCAAAATAATGGACACTAATGATGAGTGGATAACCGAACGTACTGGTATAAAAGAACGACGGTGGATTGATCCAAAAACTAATGACAGCCCATCTACAATGGGTACTAAGGCGGCTCGGAAAGCAATTAAAAATGCTGGACTCACTCCAGATGATATAGATTTTATCGTTTTTGCGACTCTAAGTCCAGATATGTATTTCCCAGGACCAGGAGTAATGGTGCAAGAGCAGCTGGGAATAAAAGAGATCGGGGCATTAGACGTACGAAATCAATGTTCTGGATTCTTATATGGTTTATCTGTGGCAGATCAGTTTGTAAAAACTGGAATGTATAAAAATGTCCTTGTAATTGGGGCAGAGAATCATTCGGGAGGTTTGGAGCGATCTAATAGAGGGAGACACGTAACAGTCATTTTCGGAGATGGAGCAGGAGCGGCGGTGGTTCAGCGTTGCGAAGATCCCAAAAGAGGCATATTATCCACTCATTTGCATTCGGAAGGCCAGCACGCTAAAGAACTAGCTCTTGAGGGACCAAGTACACAACGTTGGGTACCTGAAATTATAGAAGCAAATGATCCTGATGATCAAAGCTACTATCCACACATGAATGGAAATTTTGTTTTTAAACATGCAGTAACACGATTCATGGAAGTCATTGGTGAAGCACTAATGACAAATAATCATAAACCTGAAGAAATTGATCTTTTGGTGCCACATCAAGCCAATTTAAGGATTAGCCAGTTTGTGCAGAAAAAAATGGGTTTATCTGATGATCAGGTTTATAATAACATCATGCGATACGGAAATACAACAGCTGCCTCTATTCCTATAGCGATGAGCGAAGCATGGCAAGAAGGAAAAATTAAAGAAGGTGACCTAATATGCTTAGCCGCATTTGGGAGTGGTTTTACTTGGGCTTCCGCTTTGATTAGATGGTAGCGTAAGCATTCAAATATTCTGATAGGACAAAACATAGTATTCCATCCGTTAAAACCTATGTCTCATTTCTATAATATGAATATTTAAAGAATATGTATGAATATATGTATTATTTCATTGAAATAGTTAAATTTGTTCTTGTATTAAGAATATTTAAACCATTAACACTACGGCAATGAGCTTTATCAATTCACTTTTTGGATCAAAAAATTCTGACAAGTTGAAACTTACTAAAGATTCAAATGGCGAATGGCTAGTTAAAAAAGGCTCAACCATTTTGTACATTGGAACAAAAGATAAATGCCAGACTTACTTAAGTCATGCGGTGTAAAATATCAGTTTAATCTAACTAATCTAAAACCAATGCGTCATCTGCATTGCTTCTTTATATTTACGTTATTCATTATAAAGTTACAATTTTTAATAAACCACAAGTAGTATGAGTATTGTTGAATTTCTAGTAGGCAAGCGAAACACAAATCGATTGAGGATGTCCAAATCCAATACAGGAGAGTGGATCGTTAGAAAAGGACAAAGTGTTCTTTACATTGGCTCAAAAGAGAAGTGCCAAACATATTTAGATTTTCATATGGCTTCATAATTTTTTATTGAAGCTTCGATTTGATCAATGCAACAATGTTTCAAACATTGTTTTTTTATGACTCAATTTTAAATATGAAAATATTAATAAAAAATATAACTATTTTAAAACAATCTTAATATATTCACGTTTAATATTGTATAGATGCAATTTTTTAATCCTAAAAATACGAGGAGCATGGAAATTTTAAGTTTATTTTCTGAAAGGGCTAATAATAATAGAATAAGACTATCAAAGTCGAAAACAGGAGATGGATGGATGGTGAAGAAAGGTTACAGTATTTTATACATTGGTTCTAAGGAAAAATGTGAAAAGTTTTTAGAGCATTATCTCATCTCATAAAATTCAATAAAGTGTACTAGATAATTGAACATTAAATATTAAATCAATGAATATTCTAAATGTATTTACTAGGAAACAAGATAATAACAGCATTAAGTTGATTAAATCAAAAACAGGTGATGACTGGATGGTGAAAAGAGGATATAGCATACTCTATATAGGCAGCAAAGAAAAATGCAGAACCTTTATGGAGCATGGTCTTACAGCATAGCTATGGATTGTGAATTATTGAGGCGCTACCATGCGGTAGATTGCCTCGGTAATCACGCCTGCATTTGTCCAAGGGATGAAATGATTTTCTCCCTCCAATAAACTAATTGTTACCAAAGAATCTGGTAACATTTTTTTTGCAAAATCGGCATTCTCTTTGGGAACCAGAAAATCTTCTGTTCCTTGAATAACTATAGAAGGTATTTTAATACTCGTCCATAGAGGTACCATTATTTCCAATTCCTTTTTCAGGGGAATTATCTCATCATTACTTACGATAAATTCTGTTGGAGTAAAAATTTCCCCCACTTTAGATTTTAAAATACTCATGTACCATTCATCTTTTTCCATTTCCGGATCAATAGATGGCGCTACAAAAATGAGCCCATTAAAAGATGATGGATAATCCATAGCTAATCGAGCGATTACTGGTCCTCCAAGTGAATGACCTAATAAAATTTTTGTCTTTTGATCAAACAGTTGGATGACTGCATTTAACTGCCTAGCCTGTATTTCTATTGATGGTTCGGCATTTCCAAAATCAGAATGTCCGAATCCAGCACGGTCTATGGCGAGAATATCAGTATGGACTAAAAGGCTATCTACTTTAAAATAATCAATAAATGCATTCCATGATCCTGGGGAACCATGAATGAATATTGTTAACGCGTCTTTACCTTGATTGATAAATGCGTAGTGAATGTTTTTTCCATCGACTTCCAAGTCACCAAAAGAGGGCTTAATTGACAAATCTTCGAATTCCTCTAGCGCTTCTTGATCTGAGATACGAAACTCAATACACGCTTTTGGAATGAGTAACAGAATAATAAGAACAGATAAGCCTTTCAGTAGATTAAAATAGGTACGTTTCGATGGCATAAATTTATATTTGTAAACTATGTTAAAAGGAGTCTCTTCAACAGATTATAAATTTAAAGGTCAAACAGGTAAATACACTGGCAAAGTTCGTGAAGTCTACGAGTTTGGAGATAAGTTGGCCATGGTCGCAACTGATCGAATTTCTGCGTTTGATGTTGTATTGCCCAAACCAATCCCTCATAAAGGTCAGGTTTTGAATCAATTGGCGGCCAAATTTCTAAAATTAACTCAAGATATAGTACCAAATTGGGTAGAGTCCACGCCACATCCTAACGTGACATTTGGTAAAAGGTGTGATCCTTTTAAAGTAGAGATGGTCATTCGCGGATACCTTACTGGGCATGCGTGGAGAGAATATAGAGATGGAAAACGAGTCATTTGTGGTGTGCCTATGCCAGATGGGATGAAGGAAAATGAAAGATTTTTTGAGCCAATCATTACGCCTACTACAAAAGCAGACCAAGGACATGATGAAGATATTTCCAGAGAAGAAATTTTGAAACAAAGAATTGTTTCAGAGCAGGACTATAGCCAATTGGAGGACTATACTCTAAAGCTCTTTCAGAGAGGAACCAAAATTGCTGCTGATCGAGGCTTGATTTTGGTAGATACAAAATATGAATTCGGGAAATTCGGAAATGAAATATATTTAATCGATGAAGTACATACACCAGACTCTAGCCGCTATTTCTATGCCGATACGTATAAGACATTACTAGATCAAGATCAACCTCAGAAACAGCTTTCTAAAGAATTTGTAAGGCAGTGGTTGATTTCTGAAGGATTTCAAGGAAAGGAAAATCAAAAAATTCCAGAAATGGATGACGAACGGCTTAAACTCATTTCAGAGCGATATATAGAACTTTATGAGAACATCTCAGGAGAAAAGTTTGTTAAGGATGATTACACACATAAATTAGCCCAAATAAAAGAGAGCATATCCCAAACGGTAGAAGAATATGAAAATTAATGTAGACAAATACGAAAATTATTCAATAGCTAAAATCAGTGATGAGAAAGTAGATTCCTCATTGTCAGCGGATCTTAAATCTGAATTTATGACACTCCATCAGGGTGGTGTTAAGAATCTTATTTTAGATATGGAAGATGTGAAATATGTAGATTCAAGTGGATTAAGTGCTTTTCTTGTGGGAAACAGATCATTCACTGAGCATGGAGCATTTGTGCTTTACAATGTAACTGATCACGTCATGAAATTAATTACAATCAGCCAGATAGATAAGGTGATGACGGTTGTACCTAGTAAGGAAGAAGCGGTTGACTTTGTATTTATGTCAACTATAGAAAAAGGGACAAGTCCAGCTGAATAAGCTTGAATCTTGAGCTTCTTATATTAGGATCTAACTCGGCTGCCTTCGCTCATCGAAGGCACCATACATCCCAGTTATTAAAAATTCAAGGACAGCATTTTTTAATCGATTGTGGTGAAGGAACTCAACTTTTACTTAAAAGAAATAAAGTAAAAATCTCTCGAATTGATCACATTGTAATATCGCATTTGCATGGTGATCATTACTTTGGATTGATTGGTTTACTCTCCACTATGCATCTTTTTGGACGAGAGAAAGATTTACTGTTGGTAGGTCCACCAGGGCTTCTGGAAATAATTAGCCTCCAGTTCAAGTATTCGGAAACTGCCTTGAATTTCAAGATCAATTTTGTGGAGTTTACTCCAGATATTTCGGAAGTAGTTTTTGAGACAGATAAATTGACAGTGAGCACCATTCCTATGAATCATAGAGTGCCATGTTCTGGCTTCTTATTTAAAGAAAAATCAAAAAAGAGAAGAATTAATCGGAAGACTCTTCCAGATTTGGAACTATCTAACATTGAAATAATTAGATTGAAAAACGGAGAAGATATTTTAAATGAGAATGGTTCTGTTAAATACGAGAATAAGCTGTTGACATTAGACCCTCATCCTCAATATAGCTACGCTTATTGCTCAGATACCAAGTACAAAAAGGAGCTTGAGAATTTAGTTAGAGGGGTAGACTTACTATATCATGAATCTACATTTGCCAATGATATGAAGGATCGTGCTGAAAGCACTTTTCATACTACTGCTAAGCAAGCTGCACAGTTTGCGAAAAATGCAGGGGTGAAAAAATTGATTCTAGGTCACTTTTCTGCACGATATGATAGCCTTGATATAATATTAAGCGAAGCAAGGGAAGTTTTCCCTGATGCTGAGCTGGCGATAGAGGGGACTAAATTTGAAGTGGATGGCAAATAAGAAGCAAACACTATTTGTTGTTTTAGCAGCAATTTTTCTTACCAATGCTATTCTAGCTGAATTAATTGGGGTTAAGATATTCTCAATGGAAACGACATTGGGCTTAGAACCTGCTAACATAAATCTCTTAGGTTATACACTTGACTTCAACTTGACAGCTGGAGTGATGATATGGCCAGTAGTTTTTATCACCACGGATATCATTAATGAGTATTTTGGAAAAAAGGGTGTAAAAAAAATAAGTTTTATTGCTATCGGATGCATTTCATATGCATTCCTGATGATTTTTCTTGTGACGAAGTTGAGTCCAGCAGATTTTTGGCTGGATGTGAATAATGTTGATGCTGAAGGAAATTATTTCAATATGGATTTTGCTTTCAATAAGATTTATACCCAAGGGCTTGGGATTATTGTAGGATCTATTATCGCTTTTTTGATTGGTCAATTATTAGATGTGGTGATTTTTCAAAAGCTGAGAAAAATAACAGGAGAAAAAATGATTTGGCTCAGAGCAACAGGTTCTACGCTCATTTCGCAGCTCATTGACAGCTTTGTTGTGTTGGTTATCGCTTTCTTTATCCTTGCTCCTGAGGGGAGTCGGTGGGAATTATCTCAAGTCCTTTCCGTTGGAAGTATCAACTATATCTACAAATTCATTATTGCCATTTTACTTACTCCTGCTATCTATCTTGGTCATTACCTAATCGATCAATACTTAGGCAAGGAAGAGGCAGAAAAAATCAAGCAAGAAGCGGCTACAAGCAGTTTTTGAGATTAGCATGCTTCACAAAACAGCAGTGATTAATAATGGCTCGATTGGTCAAGTCCCACAATAGGATCCAATTTTTTAGGCAAGTGATGAGGTTGGTGATTTTGTGCTTTTAAAGAGTAATTAAATCCGGTTTAGGGCTTCTTAAAGTACTTCGGAATATTAGCTAAGACCAGCCCAAGAGAACCTCTGGTGGACTGACAAAGGGAACCCCACTCACAGCACATTCTAGCTGAATTTGTAAACACAGCTCTTAAAAAATAGGAAAAGCATTAAATTGTTGATCAAACCTCAACCTAGCTCATGCGATTTCTATTTC
>CAYGTD010000026.1:0-21554 GCA_964352725.1 uncultured Roseivirgaceae bacterium | reverse complement strand
ACCTATGATTTTGAAGGAAGTGTATCTCAAGATGGTATCAATAGCGCAGCTTCATTTGAGAACAAGAACTTTGTATTCTTATTCAGAAACTCAACGTTAGACAATGCAACAACTGGGTCTATTGAAATGCGTGTTAAGTGGAATGGAATACAGGACGGAGGATATGAAAGCTTATTCGGTGCAGTATTTGGTCGTCAAAGAGATCGATCTTACTCTAATGCAGTCCTTGGATTGAATCATTCAGACCCAAATCAGGCGCGTGTAGTATGGAGGCCTTACAACGGAATTCAAAATATTATAACAAGCGATATTACATTAGATAACAATTGGCACCATATAGTCATCACATTTGGTGATGGTCTTCACAAGATGTATATAGATGGATCGCTTGTTGGTTCAGCGAATATCAATGGACAGTTTAGAAGAGACCCTTATACACCTTTTACATTAGGAGCATGGATTGGTCAAGGAGATTCCTATTCAACAGCATCGATAGATGATGTTAGGATATGGAAGATAGCCCTCACCGAATCACAAATTAGCGAAGTGGGAAGTAATTTTAGCTTGGCGAGTTATAGTGAAAACCTTGGACTTTATTTCGATTTTGAATCCTATACAGGTAATCGACTAGTCACTGACAAGTCTGGATCAGAAGCACCAGGAAGAGTAGCATTTGGGTTAACAATGGTTGACAGAGAAGTACCTGTTGATGTTCAAAGTAGTCTATCTGGATCCTTCAATTTCAGAATTACTCAGCCAGGCTACCAGCGAATAAGAGTTACCAATAAAGAAAGTGGTTGTATAGCTTTAGATAGTATCTATATCGATTTAGGAACCAACCCTAAGCCAGTTATTAAACCAACCAGCAATCCGTTGAATTGTGAATCGAATGTGAATGTGCTACTGGTAATTTCAAGTGATGGAGGTCAGGGTATATCTGGCATTCAGTGGTACCGTGATGGATATCAAATAGAAGGGGCGGTGGAAAGTACCTACTTAGCTACAACTGTAGGAAAATATGCCATCGAAATTACGAATGGTTCAGGCTGTATGGGATTATCAAATGAAATCGAGGTTCGCTCTAACCAACCAACTGGAAAAATTGAAGGAGATTTTAATCAGTATATGTGCGGAAACTCACATACCATCAAGGTGGAACATGAAAATGGTGCATTATTCCGCCTTCAATGGTATGATAGCAGATACAGACGCTGGTTTAATTATACCGGAGTTACGGAATCTGATGAGTTTGTAGTCAACCGAGGAGGGTACTATCGAGTAGCGATTTGGTCTACGACCGGATGTTTTGCCTATACGCAACATATCGCCTTATATAAAAACCGTTTCTATCATTCATACATTTCTGACATGAATGGAAGGGCTTTCCCTCAGGAGGTGATAAATGGTAAAAGGCAAAGTTTTGCTTTTGTGAGTCAGCGGATGCGCGCATATTATAGATATAATTTATCTCAGGTAGATTATTCCTGGGAGCGTGAAGGAGAAATTGTGGGAGAAGGCTTGACTTATATTCCGGTAGAGGCAGGGACTCACAGGTTAGTGATAACAGATAAAAAATCAGGATGTGAATTTAAAAGCGCCATCATTGAAATTTATAAGGGCCCAGTGGTAACACTAAAAAACATTACTGGAGAAACGGAAATTTGTGGCGCCAATATCAGGTTAAAGGTGGAGTTCGACGCATCTCCTGAACAATTGAAAGATATTTCTTGGTGGTGGTACATTAATAACCGAGTATATACTAATCTTAGTAATGAATTGATGGTTACAAATACTGGTTATTATCAAGTTGTAATGAGATATAAAGGACAGTATTTTCATTCTGAAACGATAAAGATTAATAAAAGCCAAATTCGAACTTCCGCTGATATCAAGCACATTGGTTATTGCCGATATGAATTTATTAGTGGTAAAATTTCTGATCACTATAAAGAAATTAATAAACGTGAAGGATCTACATATTATTGGTATAACCTACAAGGAGGTAAATGGGTCATGATTGGTCAAAATACCACAGGAGAGTTAAGGGTGAGAAGGAAAGGGTATTATGGTTTTAGAGCTGTAAACAAATGCGGTTCTGTTTCTTATTTTGCTTATGATTACGTCCGTGAATATAACTGTGGCAGATGGAGTGAGCCAGAGAACCCAGGTGATATCACTTTTACTGAGGTACTTCCAGAAGTTTCGGACGTCAATCCAATTGAGGTGTATGGTGAACTTGAAACCATGGTACATGTAGAAATGTCCCCACAGCCAGCTGCTGATCTTGCGAATATCAAGATTATTTATAGTACGGATGTGTTAGTAGAGAATGTAGAGATCAAGCTGTTTGATTTGACCGGTAGATTGCTATTCACCAGGCCACTAAATGATGTTAATACCGGATATTCTGAAACCAATATCAACGTATCAAATCTTTCAAATGGAGTATACCTGTACAATATTGAAAGCGCTTATGGCAATATCAATACAGGAAGATTCATAATAACCAGATAATCGCTTAAAGGAAAATGTATATGAAAAGCATAATTTCAATATTTATTAGTCTACTGGCGATTCAGGTAATTGCTCAGGAAGACATCAGTTTTACTTCGGATGTGAGCAGTGGATGTTCCCCCTTAGAGGTAACATTCACAAACAATTCCACCAATACTGCTGCAGTAAACTTTGAATGGAATATGGGTGATGGAACAAGCCTTACAGGGGAAGTTATTACTCATACATTTCAATCTGCAGAATCTTATTTTGTTAGCATGGTGGCCTATAGTGAATCCTGGTCATACCTTGGTATGGCAGAGGCGACCATTGAAGTAACGGGGATTGGTGATATTTTAGTAAGCAATGAAGCTCCATGTCCCGGTGAATCCATCCTATTTGGAGCACCAGAAGGTGGTACGAACTATGTATGGGATTTCGGTGATGGAAATACTGGTTCAGGAATTGAAGAAACCCACACATATTCTGCAATTGGCACCTATACCGTTTCCTTATCGGCGGACTTTACGGATTGTGGAAACCAAACTAAAACCTTGGAACTAGAAGTAGGGGCTGGACAAGCAGGAACGCCTGAAATCCAAGTCTCTGCAACAATGGTATGTCCTGGGGACGAGATCCAGTTTTCAACGCTAACTGAGGGTACTGAGTATTTATGGGAATTTGGAGATGGAAATACATCTTCCGATCAGGAACCGACTCATTCATATGACGGTCTAGGGGAGTATATGGTTTATTTAACCATAACGAACGTTTGTGGGAATCAGGGAATAGATTCAGTAAAGGTGACCAGTGGCGGTGAGTCTAACTGGCCGGAGGATCTATTTTTGGAGGCCAATTCGAATACCGCTTGTCCTCGACAGGAAGTGATATTTGAAGTAACTAAGGGCAACTACACTTATTCATATGATTTTGGAGATGGAAGCGGGGAAGTTTCTGATGCGTCTAATCAAATCACTTATGCTTTCAGTGAGGTTGGTATCTATGAAGTTTCAGTAACTCTGACAGATCAGTGTCAGTCAGATACTACACTAATAATTACTCAGAATATTAGTACTAAAAACAGCTTTCCCACGGAACTGGAGTTGATTTCATCGAAAGATGAGATTTGCCCAGGATCAATTGTAACCTTTAATGTGACTGAAAGATACGAATGGTACGTTTGGGATTTTGGTGATGGTAGCGATTCTGATAGCACTAAGGCCACAGAGGTTCAACATGCTTATAATATGGAAGGATCCTATGACGCTAAAGTGAAAATATACAGTACGTGTGGTGGTGATTCAACTTTAACTAAATCCATTAGTGTATCTACTGATGCAGAGCTAATCACCGAAGAAATTATTCTGCAACATGATACAGTCGCTTGTCCAAATAGCAATGTGAGTTTCTTTTTAAATGATGGTTTTAGTCAATACGAATGGTCGTTTGGAGATGGTAGTGATGCGGTAGTTACTGAAGGAACTCGAATAGATCACACATTTAGTACCAATGGAGAATATACGATTACAGGTACCGTTACCAATTTTTGTGGTGATTCTAAAGAAGTAACTTCTACCATAATTATTTCAGATAATTTAAACCTTCCTGATGGATTGTTACTAGAGGTAAGTGATTCAGAAGTTTGCCCCAATACTGAGGTAGAGCTCTTCGCTGAACCTGGTTTTAAAAGTTATATCTGGTATCAAGCCGGGCAGCCTTTTGACACTACGGAAGCCTCCACCAACAAAGTGACTCTGACAGAAGTAGGTGTGACTGATTTTATGGTCGTGATATTCAACAGGTTTGATAAGTCAGATTCTTTATCCAACCAGATCACAGTTTCTACAGATCTGCCTTTTGAAGAGGAAGTCGAATTAAATCAACCAGATCAGGTATGCCCCAATGAATCAATAACCTTCAATGCGACGGAAGGATTCAATAGTTATACCTGGAATTTTGGTGACGGGACTTCCACTGAAGGAACCAATAATGCTACACACACCTATATTGAAGAAGGTGATTATGAAGTAACATTAACGGTAACCAATCAGTGCAGTACGGATAGTACCTTAACCACTACCGCAGTAATTCGAGCTAATTCACCCATTCCAGATGGTACCGAATTATTAAAAGATAAGGATGAGACTTGTCCAGGTGAATTGGTGAGTTTCTCAGCATCAGACGGGTTTGAGCTTTACCGTTGGAACTTCGGAGATGATTCTCAAATAATAGAGACAGAGGTAAGTAGCATCAATTATGCATATGTATCAGATGGGATATTCAATGCCTCAGTAGAATTATTTAATGCATGTGGTAACTCAGCAACTTTTTCAGAAGAGCATTTGGTTACTAGTGAATCCAAATTATCAGGTGTATTTTCGATTGGGGCTTCCCCATCAAGTGCATGTCCAGGGGAAGAAATTAGTTTCACTGGTCCTTCCGCTTTTAAAAATTATTACTGGCAGTTTGGAGACGGCACTGTAGCTGAGGATTCTGTGTCCTCAGGAGCAAACTATGTCTATGATGAGGTGGGTGAATATGAGGTGAGTTTGCGATTTGAAAATCAATGTGGTTCAGACACCACCATCTTTTACAATATAGTCATTGCAAATAATGCCCCTTTCGATCAAAATTTAAGATTGAATGTGGATAGGGAACAAGCTTGTCCAGGAGAAAAGTTTGGTTTTGAAGCTCCTTTCGGTTACTCAGATTACGTTTGGCAGTTCCCAGTCAGCTTTGATGAAAGTTTATTCAATGGTAAGAATGATGTTTCTTTCTCTTTTGAAGAAGTGGGAACATATCAAGTCTCTGTAAGTTTTAAAAATAGCTGTGGCAATGATAAGACGTTGAACACTACGGTTGAGGTAGGTAGTGATTTCTCAGAATTTTCAGATCTATTTGTTGCAGCAGATGATGCTGTTTGTCCGGGTGAAGATGTCGTTTTTCAAACTAAAGAAGGATATATTAATTATTTCTGGGATTTTGGGGATGGTGTACGTGACACTACCACTACCTATCAGGTAGCACATGCATATGAAACTACAGGTCTATTTAGCTACACTGTCACAATTGTAAATGGATGTGGTGCTACCAGTCTTTTAGAGGGTGCCGTATTTATTGATAATGCTATAACTAAAGACGTTTTTTTGGATGTTCCTGGCGAAACCTGCCCGGGCGAAAGAATTTTGATTAATGCAGGAGAAGGGTTTCTTAGTTACATATGGAATGTAAATGGTCAAACGTATAACACGTCTATTTCAACTTTAGATTTGGTGATTGATGAGATTGGTGCGTATGAAGTGAATTTGACAGTCGTCAACTTTTGCGGTGCTGACTCCACCATATCAGAAATTATAAACATTGGGACATCAAATAGCTCATTTGATGAGTTTTTGGAACTTACAAGTTCTGCAGAAACATTATGTCCGGGAGATCCTGTTGAGTTTGTTGTTGAAGGGATTGGCTTGGATAAATTTACCTGGTTTGTTAATGGCGGCACGGGTATAAAAACCGTTAACACTTTTGAAACCAGCTTTGAAAATGAAGGAGAACAAGTAATTGAAGTGCAAGTAACAAATTTTTGTGGGCGAGATACTACCCTTAATCAAACAGTGCTGGTAAGCAGTTCATTTTCAGGAGATAAAATCTTAGAAATTAGTGGAAATAAAACGAACGCTTGCCCAGAGGAAATTATCACGTTTGAAGCATCAAATGGTTTTCAGTCATATGTCTGGAGTTTTGGTGACGGAAGTAGTTTAGAAACTTCATCTAATACCGCCAATCATTCCTATGCAGCGCTTGGAGGATATGTAGTGAGTGTAGATGCTACTGATGCATGTGGCAATCAATATTCGACAGCATATGTCGTAGATGTAGATGGAAATAAAGATATTAGCGAGGGTTTGTCTTTGGCAATCAGTAATACAAGTATTTGTCCTGGTCAGGAAAGCACATTTTCCGTCATAGGAGGGGGTGATTTTTCTGCCTTCAATTGGGAGGTAGCAGGCTCCACTTATCTAACTCAGACACCTTCATTAACCATTGAATTTAGCGAACTTGGGAGTTACCAGATTCAAGTGCAAGTATCCGATAACTGTGGCAATTCAGCGTCACTTTCTAAATCGTTGGTTGTTGGAAATAATAGTCCTATTCCTTACATAGCATTTGGTATTGAAGGAGATGAGGAACTTGCAGGGTGTCCAGGGGATATCCTGACCTTCTTTTTTGAAGGGGAATACTCAAATGAATGGGACTTTGGTGATGGAACAAAGTTGACTGCATTCAATATAGTGGGCAATGGACAAGGTGGAAAACGGACCATTATCCAATATCAATACGAGCTAGAAGGAACCTATGATGTATCATTAGCGCTGGAAAATACTTGTGGTAATAAAGACACACTCAACACACAAATTGTTATTGGTAGTGGGATTGCAAGTGAAGTATCTCTTAACTATTCAAGTCCTGATAATGAAGTAGGATATGCACGATGCGCACCTATTGAATTTACGGCAAGTGGTGGATCATCTTTTGAATGGGATTTTGGAGATGGCACACAGCTAACCTCCTCAAGCACAACGAAAAGTCATAGCTACTCAAGTGCAGGAACGTACCAAGTGTCTGTTAAAGCAACCAATGGTTGTGGCGTATCAACTACAAGAACAGCTTCGATCACCATCGAAAATCAAATACTTCCGTTCATTGATTTGAAATCATCTCAAAGCCCCCAATGTACTTCTGATGTCACAGGTAATTTGATAGTAGAAGCTACCGGATATGGACCATTTCAATACGAGTGGATTTTTGAGGGAGTGGCGGGTCCACAATTAAATAATATTGGAGTTGGGGACTACACTGTGTTCGTCACAGATCGATTTGGATGTACAACTCAAGCGGTTTTTGATGTGGTAGCGGAGAGCGATCTGGAACTTTCTGTAACGGTATCCGATGCATCTTGCGGAACGCCTAATGGGGCAATCAGTCTGAGTTTGCAGTCTACGGAAGGATACTCGTTTCTTTGGAGTGATGGTTCTACCTTAAGTGATCGAACAGATCTCGGAGCTGGTTTTTATGAGTTGCAGATTACAGATGAAACTACTGGATGTAAAGAAAATTTTCAGTTTGAGCTGATTGAACAGACCGCCTTGACAGTTTCAGAAAACATCAGCACACCTAGCTGTGCAGGTGAGGCCAATGGTTCCATTTCCCTAGAACTTACCGATGACCTTGGAGGAGAGACATTTCTGTGGTCTACAGGGGCAACAACTCAAAACCTCGATAATATTGGAGCTGGTTCTTATCAAGTAACTATTACTGATACCAATGGTTGCAGAACAATTAAATCGTATGCTGTTACTGAACCAAATGAATTGAATTCGACACTCGATCTTGTTGAGGCTTCTTGCCTTGGAGAAGAAGGGAGCGCAAATATTTCGGTTTATGGAGGTACATCGCCTTACAATTATGAGTGGAGTAACGGGAGTTCTGCAAGTTCGGCTAGTGATCTATCCACAGGAGAACACTCTGTAATAGTGACAGATGCTGTCGGGTGTAGCATCACAGAAACATTTACCATCAATCAATCTGAAGGTTTTACGATCTCTTCAGAAATTGTGAACAATACGTGCTTTGAAGATTTAAATGGAGCTATTGAAATATTCATTAATGGGGGTATAGCACCGTTCACTTTTGATTGGTCTATCGGAGCATCATCCAGTATAATAAGTGGCCTTTCGAGTGGAAATTATGAAGTGGTGGTGACTGATAAAAAGGGCTGCTCAAGCACTGCAACGTTTGAGATTGGAGCAGAGGATAAAGTAGCTCCAGATGCTTTTACAAAAGACATAACAATTAATTTGGGTGAAGATGGGTTATTTGTTTTGACGGCCGATGATATCGATGATGGATCAATTGATAACTGTAGCATCGTTACTCGAACAATAGATGTGACTCAATTCGATTGTTCATTTGTTGGTCAGGTTGTGCCTGTGACGTTACTAGTAGAGGATAGTAATGGCAACTCTAGCTCTTCGGATGCGCTGGTGACCATTCAAGACACTACAGCTCCTGTAGTTGTTACCCAAGATGTAAGCGTTACGCTTGATGAAAACGGCAATGCATCGATAACAGTTGATCAAGTGGAAAATGGATCAACGGATGCATGTGGTATACTGGAAATGAGTTTGGATATTGAAGCGTTTGACTGCTCGCAATTCGGCACTGTCCAAATTGTTACTTTAAGTGTGACAGATGTGAATGGCAATGTAGGAACAGGAACAGCGAATGTGACTATTATTGATAATGAAGATAGTAAAGTATGTACACCGCTTAGCGTAGCAACAGTAGATAAACTCCGTATGTATCCTAATCCATCTTCCGATTTTGTAATGATTGAATCGACACAAAATGAGTCTGTGATGATTTACAATCTAAAAGGAGATTTAGTAAAACAAGGTATGTCGAATGCAAAAATATCAATATTGGAGCTAGAGCCAGGCGTTTACATCGTTCAGTCAAAAGAGATGCAGCTGAAACTCGTTAAAGACTAAAAGGATAAAAATTTTGTATTGAAAGCTCAGACAAGTAAACGTCTGAGCTTTTTTTATGCCGAATGTTACCTTTGAGGGATTAAACAAATAAATTATTCAATTTCCTCGTGGTGTGATACTTATAACCTTGTAAAATTTTCTTCAAATCTGAGACAACAGCTGAACCTGTAGGTAACGCACCAGCTCCTTTGCCAATAGCCAGATGAGTTCCTGAAAGAGTTGTATAAATGCTTATAGCATTATTCTCGAAATCCACATTAAACAACTCATCATCCTTATCAATAATTTCTGGCTTCACGCTGCAATGATATGACCCATTTCTCAATTCAATAGTGGCAATGGGTTTGATTTTACTTCCATTCTTAATGGCTTTTTTCAGATCGTTCTCAGTCACATTTCTAATACTTTCAATTTCACAGCTTTTCATGGAAACTACTTCACCAAAAGCATGATAAGATAGAATAGCGAGTTTATATGAAGCGTCTATTCCATCAACATCAAGCGTAGGATTCGCCTCGGCAAAACCTAATTTTTGAGCATCTGAAAGTGCTTGCTCAAAAGTCCATCCCATTTGCGTCATTTGTGTTAAAATGTAATTGGATGATCCATTGAGTATACCTCTGATTTTGGTGATCTCTTGGTAATGAAAATTATGATTTATGTTGTAAATGATAGGTATACCGCCACCAACGGCAGCTTCATACAGAAATGAAGAATTGAATTCCGACACCCATTGATCAATTTCCTCAAGCGACTCTCCTATCATTTTTTTGTTAGCACTAATCACTTGCTTACCAGCCATTAGTGCCTTTTTCACAAAGACTTTAGCGGCCACTGCATCATCAATCAGTTCTATCACAATATCTATTTCGCCATCTTCTAAAATTTCATCTGGATTGTCAGTAAAGTAGAGTTCATGACCAATCCTTGGAAGATCTAATCTTCTCACACAAACTTTTTCGATTTTTGCTGATAAAAAGGGCTGTTTTTTTAGCACTTCATAAAATCCTTGACCGACTGTCCCGAATCCAAATAAACCGATCTTTTTATAGTTATTCATTGCAATTCTTTTTTCAAAATGGAAGTGATTTGACTTGTTTCCAGTAGAAATCCATCATGCCCATATAGACTCTGGATAGCATAAAGAGAGGAGTTAGAAATGTTGTCAGCAATAAACTTTTGTTCCGAAATGGGGAATAGAATATCCGACTCTACTCCAATGACAATTGCTCTCGATTTGATTTTTGAAAGTTCATTCTTTGACTCCACATTGTGACTGTCCATAGCTTTAGATAGATAGTGATAGCTCCAAGGAGAGAAACGTTTGCTTAATTTCAATCCTTGATATTGTTGATAGGAAGCAGCGGAAAAATCATCGATACGACCATCCTTATCTTCCTGCGAATTACAGTAAGTATCATAGGTCCTGTAGGAGAGCATAGCTATAGCTCGTGCAGCTCTAATTCCAGCATCTTTATCCTTATTGCTCAAAGCCATTCGTTGTGCTTCATTGAATGCAATTCCCCAAGCAGAATGTTTCGCATTGGTGGATACAGGAACAATTACTTTAAATAGATCTGGTTCCTCTGACGCCCACTGTAAAAGCTGCTGACCACCCATAGATCCGCCTATTCCTATCTTTATTCCTCTTATTCCTAAATGATTTTGGAGTATCTTATGAGCTTTTACCATATCGCGTATGGTGATTAATGGGAAATCAAAATTTGTAGGCTCAGAGCTTCCGTAGCATGATCCGAGCATATTGGCACAGATGATAAAATAATCTTTCGGATTGATGTAATCATCATCACCAATTAATCCAGGCCACCACTCAAATGGATCGCTGTTGCCAGTAAGGGCATGAAATACCCAAACAACATTGGATTTATCATTGTTCATCTCACCGTAAGTTGTGTATTGAATCCTAAGATTCTGAAGGGTGTCTCCACTCTCCAGAATCAAAGGTTCCTCCACCTTATAACTAACCGAATTACGCTGGTACATTTTCTTCGGCATACACCTTTTCAAATGCTTGTTCAAAATCTGCTTTAATGTCATCAATGTGTTCTATTCCCACAGAAACTCTAAGCAAGTTTGGAAGTACTCCAGAAGCTAATTGTTCCTCATAGGTTAACTGCTGATGCGTAGTAGCCGAAGGCTGAATAATCAGCGTTTTAGCATCTCCAACATTGGCTAAATGACTTACTAAATTGAGGCTGTCAACAAACTTTATCGTTTGTTCTTTCTCACCTTTCAATACAAAAGAGAGCACTCCTCCATATCCATTTTTTAGGTACTTATTCGCTAGTTCATGGTATGGACTACTCTCCAAACCAGGGTAGTTTACCTTCTCTATTTGTTCATGATTTTCTAGCCATTTTGCAAGCTCCAATGCATTGTCCACCGTACGCTGAACTCTAAGCGATAGAGTTTCCAATCCTTGTAAAAGCAAGAACGAATTGAATGGGCTTAATGCTGCTCCAAAATCTCTCAATCCTTCTACTCTAGCGCGGATGGCAAAGGCAATATTTGGTAATCCAAGAGGATTCCCTTCTCCAAAAACTTCCCAAAACTTCAACCCATGATATCCTTCTGATGGCTCGGTAAACTGTGGATATTTTCCATTTCCCCAATTGTAATTTCCACTATCAATGATGATACCGCCTACTGTTGTTCCATGTCCACCAATCCATTTAGTGGCAGATGAAGTTACTATTGCAGCGCCGTGCTCTATTGGTCGAAATAAGAATCCTGCAGCGCCAAAGGTATTGTCTACAACTAATGGAATATCATGATCTTTTGCTACTTCCGCTATCGCATCAAAGTCAGGAATGTTGAATTCAGGATTTCCAATAGTTTCCAGATAAATAGCTTTTGTGTTCTCATCAATAAGCTTTTCAAAATCTGAAGCTTTATCACTTTTGGAAAAACGAGTTTCAATCCCCAATCGCTTGAAAGCGACTTTGAATTGATTGTAAGTACCACCATAGAGGAATGAAGATGATATTAGATTATCGCCTGCTTGTAAAATATTGTTAAGTGCTAAAAACTGAGCCGCTTGTCCTGAACCAGTCGCTACAGCAGCGACTCCACCTTCCAATGCGGCAATTCTTTTTTCAAAAACGTCTGTAGTAGGATTCATGATTCGGGTGTAGATATTACCGAAATCTTTTAGGGCAAAAAGGTTTGCACCGTGCTCAGAATCTTTGAAGGTATAAGATGTAGTTTGATAAATTGGAACAGCGCGAGAGCGTGTTGTTTCGTCTACTTCCTGTCCAGCATGTAGCTGTAGTGTTTCGTATTTTAATTCTTGTGACATGATTTATATTTTTAATTTATTGAGAATGAGATTGGAGTACTGTTGGTTAGGTTGTCATTTACTGGGCATCTATGATAGATTTCTGCAAGCCACTTTTTCTTTTGTTCTGGATCGAAAATGGTAGTCGTAGTTAACTTCACATCGATGGTTTTATATCCTGCTCTATCACTTAGTGACTTACCAAAGAGCCTATCTGGATTTAAGTATCCATCAATATCTATGGTAAAGTTTTCTAAATAAATGTCCAGTTCCTCAGCTACAATATGTGCTACCACATTAATGCATCCTGCATAACCGGCCAAAATATATTCAACAGGATTAGGTGCTTGATCTGTCCCTCCAAGCGATACAGGTTCATCGACTACTAAGTCAAATCCTCTAGTTTTTATTTTTGTTTTTGCCGCAGTTTCACTGATGGAGCTAACGGAAAATTTTAATTCTTTTGACATGATTAATTCTTAAAATTTTGCTAAATATTAAAAGGAATGGATTTATCACATTTAACTGATTTAAAATCAATTTATGAAAGGATTTTTCCGGAGGAAGACTCACTTCGTCCTAAGATGATCACAAACCCAGATGGATCAAATGAGATTTAGCAGTAGCTACAACAGCAACTTCTATAAGCGATGCAGAAGAAAATGAATGAAAATTGACGAGATGTTATTCTCGATGTTCTTGAACTGAAATGTTTGAATTGTTTCATAGCAATCAATTTATATTTCAGGAATTAGCACCGTTCCGATTTTCGGGGGGTTGCTAGCGCGTCATAAAGCCTGTCTCTCGGCGCTTCTTTATAAATCGATACTTGATCGATTTGATGTTGCAAACGTAGCGTAGGAATTTTAAGTTTTCCAAATTTCTAGAAAAAATTTTTTTTTGTGGATTTGTTTTATCAAACTTTGTGCAACAAAAAAGTATTGAATCATTCAATAACGATAGCACCCATTTTTTTCAGTCCCTCATCAGCGAGGACAAGGCTTCTGCCTACTATATAATTTAGTGTTACCTACTCGGTAACCGTACTCCATACATTTCAAATATATTTTTCATTTTCAAACTTTAACAATGAACTCGTTCATCGTTCAGGTTGCTACTTCTGATCATACTCATTTCACCGATGAGATATGTGCATTGATTGAAGAAAGCGCCAAGCAAAGAGGTACTGGTATTGCTAAGCGGTCACTAAGATATATTTCTGATAAAATATCAGAAGAAAAGGCCATTATAGCTCTTTTAGGAGACAAAATCCTTGTAGGATTTTGCTACATAGAAGCATGGAGTGACAAACAATATGTGGCCAATTCTGGGTTAGTTGTAAAGCCAGAATATCGATCCACAGGCATTGCTACAAAGATTAAAAAGAAGGCATTTGATCACTCAAAAAAGATGTTTCCACAGGCAAAACTTTTCGGACTAACAACGTCACTTCCTGTTATGAAAATTAATTCTGAGTTGGGCTATCAGCCAGTCACTTATGACAAACTGACAACAGATGATGCCTTCTGGAATGGGTGTAAAAGTTGCGTCAATTATGAGATTTTAATGAGCAAAAACAAGAGCAACTGTATGTGTACAGCCATGCTTTTTGATCCAAACAAAAAATCTAAAAATCATTGGAATGTGATCAAGAAGTCTAAACTCTATGAGCGATTTATGAAGATTAAGAAAAATAGACTCATTCAAAAAAATAAATAGCAATGAAAATAATATTGGCATTTAGTGGAGGACTCGATACCTCGTATTGTGCAAAATTTTTGTCTCATGAGCTTGGTTATGAAGTTCATGCTGCCACGGTAAATACGGGCGGATTCGATAAGCAAGAGCAAGAGAATTTGGAAAAAAGAGCACTAGAATTAGGTGTTGCTAGTTACAAATTCATAGATAAGACTGATGAATTTTATCAAAAAGGGGTTCGTTTTCTTTTGTTTGGAAATGTTTTAAAGAATAATACTTACCCACTTTCAGTAAGTGCTGAAAGAGTTTTTCAAGCAATAGCTATTGCAGAATATGCAAAAGAGATAAAAGCTGACGCCATTGCTCATGGGAGTACTGGTGCGGGTAATGATCAAATTAGATTTGATTTAATTTTTCATTCCATCTGTCCAGAAAAGGAAATTATTACCCCTATCCGAGATCGATCCATTTCACGAAGTGAAGAAATTGAATATTTGAAAAAAAATGGAGTTGTAGCCAATTGGGAGAAAGCGACATATTCTATCAATCAAGGATTGTGGGGCACCTCTGTAGGAGGAAAAGAGACACTCACCTCCAATGAATACTTACCTGAGGAGGCTTTTCCTAGTCAACTTGAACAGAACGGAACGGAAAAGATTTCAATAGAATTCAAAAAAGGAGAACCTGTTTCCATGAATGGAGAGAAAGCAAGTTCAGTAGAGATTATTAAGACTATTGAAAAGATGGCTTCAAGTTATGCCATTGGAAGAGATATTCATGTTGGAGATACCATTATTGGAATCAAAGGGCGTGTAGGATTTGAGGCGGCATCAGCTATTATTTTGATAAAAGCACACCACGCACTAGAAAAACATGTGCTTTCTAAGCAACAACTTTTCATTAAAGATCAACTCTCGGCATGGTATGGAAATCTCATTCATGAGGGTCAATACCTTGATCCAGCAGCTCGCGATATTGAAGCGTTTTTGGAGTCATCTCAAAAGTCAGTATCTGGGACTGTCGAGGTTCAATTGGCACCTTATCGATTTCACATTCTAGGGATTTCATCGGCTAATGATCTTATGCAATCTTCATTTGGACAATATGGGGAAATGAATAAAGGGTGGACTGGACAGGACGCAAGAGGTTTTGCCAAGATTCTTTCTACTCAATTAAAAATCTTTAATACGATTAAAAATGAAAATTAAAGTCGGAATTATAGGAGCTGCTGGATACACAGCAGGTGAGCTGATACGGATTTTAGTTCATCATCCTGAAGTTGAAATAACACTTGCTCAAAGCGATAGTCAAGCAAGTAAAAAGGTGAGCGAAATACATAAAGATCTGTTGGGAGACATAGACTTAACATTTAGCTCCACTATAGATGCCAATCAATTTGATGTTGCTTTTTTATGCAAAGGACATGGAGAATCTTCAAAATTGATGATGAAGAATCCTAGTCTTTTGGAGAAAAAGCTAGTGGATTTGAGTCAAGACTTCCGATTAATTGGGAATCATGATTTTGTGTATGGATTACCTGAAATAAATAAATCTATAATTGAATCGGCAAAGCATATTGCGAATCCAGGATGTTTCGCTACAAGTATTCAGCTAGGTATTCTCCCGGCAATTAAAAATGGACTAGTACTTAGTGATATTCATACTTCTGGACTTACTGGTTCTACGGGAGCTGGTCAATCATTTTCTGAAACTTCTCATTTTAGCTGGAGAAGTAATAATGCAAGTGTTTATAAGCCATTTCTTCATCAGCATTTGAAAGAAATCGCAGAAAATTGTTTAGTTCAAAACGATCCTTGGGAAGGTCAAATCAACTTTATTCCGTATCGTGGAGCATTTGCAAGGGGAATTATAACTACCTCATATTTTGACACCAATGTTAGTGATGAGGAACTAAAGCAAGTCTATAAGAAAGTATACAGTGATCAGCCATTTACTTATGTGATCGATGAAAATCCTGACCTGAAAATGGTGGCAAATACAAACAAGGCGGTGATCTTTCCCTCTGTTATTGACGAAAGAGGTATCGTAATATCAGTAATTGATAATCTTTTGAAAGGAGCATCTGGGCAGGCAGTCCAGAATATGAATTTGCTCTTCGGCCTAGATGAAACAACAGGACTCAACTTTAAAGCTTCGGCATTTTAATTATGATCAAAGAAGAAATAGCCATTATTGGTGCGGGTAATTTGGGGATGGCAATTGCACGAGGGATTGTTGGAAAAGGACTCTCAAGTCCCGACAAAATCACCTTAACAAGAAGGAACCTTGAAGCGCTCTCAGCAGTAGCGTCGGAAGGATTTAGTATTTCCGATGACAATTCGAAAACAATAGCGAAGGCTGAAATTATTGTATTGTGCGTTCAGCCAAATCAACTAGAGACACTCATCTTGGAAGTCAAGGATTCTTTAAGAAAGGATCAAGTTATTGTTTCGGTGATCACTGGGGTTTCAATTGAAAAACTTCAAACACTTGTCGGGAGTGAAAAGGAAGTGATGAGAGCTATGCCGAATACTGCGATTGCAATTGGTGAATCGATGACCTGTATTTCCACGAGTGATGCTTCCACAAGCTCAATAGCCAAAGTTGAGCTACTATTCGGAGCTCTTGGGAAGACGTTGGTGATTGAAGAAGAACTGATGCAAGCTTCTACCGTGCTGGGAGCAAGTGGAATCGCCTTTTTCATGAGGTATCTAAGAGCAGCTACTCAGGGGGGAATTCAGATGGGTTTCGATGCGAAAGATGCCCAATTGATAGCGGTTCAGACAGCAAAAGGGGCCGCTTCACTCATTCTAGAAAAAGACTCTCACCCTGAAGTAGAGATTGACAAAGTAACTACCCCCCAGGGTTGTACTATAGCAGGGCTAAATGAAATGGAGCATCGCGGCTTTAGTTCTGCACTTATCCAGGGTATCATGACTTCCTTTCAACGAATTACGAACATGACCAGCATAGCTGAGCCAAATAAGAATAGTAAATGAATCTTTTTGACGTATATCCACGGTATGACATTGAGCCCACAAAAGGTATTGGAAGCTATATATGGGATAGTAAAGGCATAAAGTATCTTGATCTTTATGGTGGTCATGCGGTAATCTCTATCGGGCATAATCATCCAACATATGTCAAAGCAGTGGGTGATCAATTGAATAAAATTGGATTCTACTCTAATTCCGTTCAAATACCAATTCAAAATCAGTTCGCAGAGAAGCTAGGACAGATGTCTAGCTACTCAGAATATTCTCTATTTCTATGCAATTCTGGAGCTGAAGCGAATGAAAATGCACTGAAACTGGCCTCTTTTCATACGAATAGGAAAAAAACTATCGTATTTGAAAAGGGGTTTCACGGCAGGACATCTTTGGCCGTAGAGGCAACAGATAGTAGCAAAATTGAAGCACCAATAAATCATACAGGAAATTTCTTGCGCTTGCCACTTAATGATTTAGAGGCATTTGAAAAATATATGGATGACACTGTAGCAGCTGTATTAATTGAAGGAATTCAAGGAATTAGTGGAATTCATGAGCCGTCAGTAGCGTTTCTTCAGCTTATTGAGAAGAAATGTAAGAAGTTAAAAGCTGTTTTTATAGCGGATGAAATTCAGTCTGGTTATGGGCGAAGCGGATACTTTTTCGCCCATCAGTATGCCAATGTGAAACCTGATATTATTTCCATTGCGAAAGGCATGGGAAACGGATTTCCAGTTGGAGGAATCCTCATCAATCCTAAAATTCAGGCTTGGTCAGGAATGTTAGGAAGCACTTTTGGAGGAAATCACCTTGCCTGCGCCGCAGGACTGGCTGTCCTGCAAGTTATTAATTCAGAGGATCTTATTGAAAATGCAGCGACATTGGGAGATTTTCTTATCAGCGAGTTGACACTGATTGATAAAGTAAAAAGCGTTCGAGGTAGAGGGCTAATGATTGGAATAGAATTAAACAGAGCTGTGAAGGAGTTAAGAGATCGACTATTATTTGATCATCATATATTTATTGGTTCATCGTCAGATCCCAACACGCTTCGCTTGCTACCTCCATTATCTCTAAAAATGGAAGAAGCACAGCATTTTATAGCTGAATTTAAAGCTGCATTACAATGAAAAATTTCATCTCAGTAAAAGATGTTAATGATCCTCATAAGCTAGTACAAGATGCTATTGAGCTAAAGAAAAGGCCTTTCTCAGACAGGGCGCTTGGAGCAAATAAAGTACTTGGTCTAATCTTCTTTAACTCTAGTTTGAGGACTCGAATGAGTACTACACGAGCGGCTTATAATCTTGGAATGAAAGTGATGTCGCTTAATGTATCATCAGACTCTTGGCAGCTGGAAACGGAGGATGGCGCCATCATGGATCAGGGAAATGCAGAACACATAAAAGAGGCAATTCCTGTGATGTCAGCCTATTGTGATGTTTTAGGGGTTCGGTCTTTTCCTAGTCTTATAAATAGAACATTGGATTATGAGGAACCACTCATTAATTCATTTGTAAAATTGTCAAACTGTCCTATCATCAACTTGGAGTCTGCCACCTTGCATCCGCTGCAATCGCTAGCTGACCTGATGACCATACAGGAGTATCAAGAGAAAACGAATCCAAAAGTGGTACTTACTTGGGCGCCTCATATTAAACCGCTTCCTCAATCTGTGGCTAATTCATTTGCTCAATGGATGAACGCGACAGATATCGATTTGACAATTACACATCCAGTTAGCATGGAGCTTTCAACTGAATTTTCAGGGAAGGCAAAGATCATAAACAATCAAAATGAAGCGTTGGAAGGAGCAGATTTTGTTTATGCGAAAAATTGGTCTTCTTTTTCAGATTATGGGAAAGTATTGAAGGCACCAGAATGGATGCTAGATACAGCCAAATTGAACCTAACCAATAATGCTAAGCTAATGCACTGCCTTCCAGTAAGGAGAAATGTGGTCATTGCCGATGATGCCATGAATAGTGATCATTCTATAATCCAAGAATTAGCGGCCAATCGGCTACCAGCTGCTCAGGTTGTTTTGAAAAGTATATTGATGAGTTGATTATGGAACAGCTGAATATCTTCAAAATTGGCGGAAGCATTATTGATGATAAGAAAAAAATGAAGTCTTTCTTGGAGTCTTTTAGCGCTTTGGATGGAATGAATATGCTAGTTCATGGAGGAGGTAAAATAGCCACCCGCATATCAGATTCATTGGGGATCGAAACGAAAATGATCGATGGCAGAAGAATTACCTCAGATGAAATGATTGATGTGGTGACCATGACTTATGGAGGATTGATTAATAAACAGATTGTGAGCGCTCTTCAAGGATATGGAGTTAATGCAATAGGCCTCACCGGAGCAGATGGCAATTTGATGATTTCTAATAAACGACCAGTTAAAGATTCCATAGATTTTGGCTGGGTAGGGGATCCTACCAGTGTGAATAAGGAGTGGCTACAACACTTATTGAAAGAGAAATTTGTTCCGATCATTGCGCCAATCACCCATGATGGAAAAGGGCATTTGCTCAATACCAATGCAGATACGATATCCAGTTTTCTGGCAATTTCACTTAGCGGACATTTTCAAGTTGAACTTAACTATTGTTTTGAATTGGATGGCGTTTTGAGAGACAAAAATGATCCTAGTTCCTTGATTAAAAAATTGAACGTTTCTTCATATCAAGACTATAAAAATGAAGGTTTAATAGCCGATGGTATGATTCCAAAATTGGATAATGCATTTCACGCTATTCATTCAGGCGTAGAAAAAGTACGCATTATGAATTATCAAACTATTTCTCACCTTCAAAAAGAAGATTATGCCAGCACAGTCATTCATTGATTTGTCTTTTCAAGAAGCGATCACCCTTCTTTCTAATTTAATTGAAACGGAAAGTCTAAGTGGTCATGAGGAAAATACAGCAAATATTTTACAGGATTTCTTCATTTCTAAAGGCATTAAAATACACCGATTAGGGAATAATATTTGGGTAAAAAATGAGCTTTTTGATCCTGACAAAAAGACCATTCTATTGAACTCACACCATGACACGGTCAAGCCAAATAAAGGATACACCAATAATCCTTTTAAACCCATCATCAAAGAGGAAAAGCTATATGGTTTAGGGAGTAATGATGCAGGAGCAAGCTTGGTTTCTTTGGTTCAGGTATTTGTTTATTTCCATAAAAGAGAACTTCCATACAATTTGATATTAGCAGCAACTGCTGAGGAGGAAAATTCAGGAAATGGTGGCATAGCATCTATTTTGGAAGAACTACCTCCGATTGATTTTGCTATTGTGGGAGAACCTACAGAAATGAAAATGGCGGTCGCCGAAAAAGGATTGATGGTGTTGGATTGTAAGACGCTGGGCAAGTCTGGGCACGCTGCTCGCGATGAGGGAGTCAATGCAATTTATCAGGCAATGCAAGATATTGAGTGGTTTAAAACATATGCTTTTGAAAAGGAATCAAAATTTCTAGGACCTATAAAAATGACTGTCTCTATGATCAATGCAGGGTTCCAGCACAATGTAATTCCAGATAGATGCGATTTTGTGGTAGATGTGAGAACGACTGATGCCTATACTAATGAGGAAGTACTCCAGATCATTAAAGACCATGTTCACAGCACAGTAACGGCAAGATCTACTCGTTTAAAGCCGTCGAGTTTAGATGAAAGTCTTCCAATTTTCAAGCTGGCTAATGACCTTGGTATAAAACAATATGGCTCACCGACCATGTCGGATCAAGCACTAATGAATTTCCCTTCATTTAAAATGGGGCCAGGCAAATCAGAGCGATCACATACTGCTGATGAATATGTATACATCCAAGAAGTGAAAGAAGGAATAGAAAGGTATATCAAACTACTTGAAGAACTCTTTTCAAAACAATAAATAAGAACCGAATGAAACTGTGGGATAAAAACGAACCAATTGATCAACTTTTTGAGCGTTTTACAATTGGGAAAGACAAAGAGCTCGATTTAGACCTAGCTTATTATGATGTGTTTGGCACTATTGGTCATGTGAAAATGCTTCACAAAATTGGTATTCTAAACGCGGAAGAAACAAATGCTTTGTTATCGGAACTTAATCAAATTGGAGAATTGGCTAAGGAAGGAAAATTTGAACTATCCCTTGGAGTGGAGGACTGCCACTCTGAAATAGAGTTGATGCTGACTCAAAAGATGGGGGATGTGGGTAAAAAAGTACACACTGGAAGATCTCGAAATGACCAAGTGCTTACAGCGCTCAAACTATTTTCTAAGGATCAAATAGAGCAGATTGTAATGCAAACCAAAGAGTTGTTCAATGTTCTTCAAGAGAAAAGTGAAACAAATAAGGATGTGTTAATGCCAGGCTATACGCATATGCAGGTGGCCATGCCTTCTTCTTTTGGATTGTGGTTTGGAGCATATGCAGAAAGCTTGATAGATGATCTTACTCTTTTCAAAGCAGCATATCAGGTAACGGATAAAAGCCCTTTAGGATCAGGTGCAGGCTATGGG
>CAYGTD010000025.1:0-22412 GCA_964352725.1 uncultured Roseivirgaceae bacterium | reverse complement strand
TAAAAGCATCATATATATGAAATAATCTATTCCAACTTGGATGTTCTAAGCTATTAAGAATCGCATCTTGATCTTTCAATTCACGTCCATCAGCTCCTAACCCATTTCGCTTAATTTCTAACGATTGACATGCTTTTTGCAATGCTTCTTGGAAATTTCTACCAATTCCCATTGCCTCTCCAACTGACTTCATTTGTAAGCCAAGTTTTCTATCTGCTCCCGGAAATTTATCAAAATTCCACCTTGGTACTTTCACAATAACGTAATCAATGGCTGGCTCAAAAAACGCTGAAGTAGTTTTTGTGATTTCATTTTTCAACTCATCCAAGTTGTAGCCTATTGCCAACTTAGCGGCCACTTTTGCAATTGGGTATCCAGTTGCTTTTGATGCTAGAGCGGACGATCGTGAAACTCTAGGATTGATCTCAATGCCAATAATATCTTCCGTGTCGGGATTTACTGAAAACTGAACATTACATCCTCCAGCAAAATGACCTATTCCATTCATCATTTTCTTGGCTAAATCACGCATATGCTGATAAGTAGTATCAGACAATGTCATGGCAGGCGCCACTGTAATCGAGTGTCCTGTATGCACTCCCATTGGATCAAAGTTCTCAATGGAACAAATGATGATGATATTGCCAAGATTATCTCTTAGCAATTCTAATTCATACTCTTTCCATCCCATGATACTCTGCTCCACCAACACTTCATGAATGGGTGATGCCTGCAATCCTGCATTTAGTGCCGTGTCAAATTCCTCTGCTGTATTGACAAATCCCCCACCATAACCTCCTAACGTATAGGAAGGTCTAATCACCAATGGGAAACCTATTTCTTGAGCGATTTCCTTGCCTCTTAAAAAAGAGGTGGCTGTTTCTCCAGTACACACGCCAACTCCCAACTCAATCATTTTATGACGGAATTTCTCTCTATCCTCTGTTGTTTCAATGGCGTCAATATTCACACCAATCATCTCCACATTATACTTTTTCCAAATACCTGCCTTGTCACAATCAATGGCCAAATTCAATGCCGTTTGGCCACCCATCGTTGGAAGTACCGCATCGATTTCTGGATGTTTTTCTAAAATCTCCCGAATAGACTGCTTGGTCAAAGGTTTCAAGTATATGTTATCAGCCGTCACTGGATCTGTCATGATAGTGGCTGGATTTGAATTGATCAACGTCACTTCAATTCCCTCCTCTCTTAAAGATCTTGAGGCTTGTGAACCTGAGTAATCAAATTCACATGCTTGCCCAATAATGATGGGTCCACTTCCGATAATTAATACTGATTTGATCTTAGGATTTTTTGGCATTGGATACAGTTTGGGCTCAAAGAGCTTTTCAGGTCAAAACAAATTCCGTCAAAATTAAGGCATGAAGAATGGGTGACAAAGGGATTCTTGAATTTGTGAATTAGATATTTACTGGAATTAGTTAAATAGCATATTGGTTGATTAGTTAATAAGTTGACAGTTTCTTTGTAATGGAAAAGACTTTGTATTTATAAAAGGCTAATAACTAAAATTAGCAGCATTAATTAACATTAAATATCTACCAAAATCATGGAAGCATACATCATAGACGGCATCAGGACACCAATTGGAAATTTTGGCGGAACACTCTCAGCAGTGAGACCCGATGATTTAGGAGCGTTGGTAATTAGTGAATTGATGAGAAGAAATTCAAATATTGATCCTGCTTCTATTGATGAAGTGATAATGGGATGCGCCAACCAAGCAGGTGAAGACAATAGAAACGTTGCGAGAATGTCTCTTCTTTTAGGTGGGCTACCTTTTTCAGTTCCAGGAGAAACAGTGAATAGACTTTGTGCTTCAGGGATGTCGGCTATTGTTCAGGCTAACAGAGCTATCAAAACAGGTGATGGAGATTTATTTATTGCTGGAGGAGTTGAAAATATGACAAGAGCGCCTTGGGTTGTTTCAAAGTCTGCTAAACCTTTTGGTACGGATGCTAAAATGTATGATTCCAGCTTTGGATGGAGGTTTATCAATCCAAAAATGGAAGAACTTTATGGAACTCATGGAATGGGCGAGACTGCTGAAAACTTAGTTGAACTTCATAACATAAGTAGAGAAGATCAAGATGCTTTCGCTTACCATTCTCAAATGAAAGCCACAAAAGCGCAAGAAAACGGTCGTTTGTCAGAAGAGATTGTGGCTGTAACGATACCTCAAAGAAAAGCTGACCCAATCATCTTTGATAAAGATGAATTTGTAAAACCAAATTCCTCGCTTGAAGTTTTAGGAAAGTTAAGAGCGGCTTTTAAGAAAGACGGATCGGTAACTGCTGGAAATTCCTCAGGCTTAAATGATGGTGCAGCTGCCGTATTAGTAGCGTCTGAAAACGCTGTGAAAAGACACATTCTGAAGCCTTTGGCAAGAATTGTTTCATCTGCAGTCGTGGGTGTTGAGCCAAGGATAATGGGCATAGGGCCAGTAGAAGCTTCTAAGAAAGCCTTAGCAAAAGCAGGACTTAAGCTCGATCAAATAGATATTATTGAACTAAATGAAGCATTTGCTGCTCAATCTTTGGCATGTACTCGTTCGCTTGGCCTTGCTGATGATGATCCACGGATCAATCCAAATGGTGGTGCTATTGCTATCGGTCACCCTCTAGGAATGACTGGCGCTAGGATTACCTATTCAGCTGCCTTTGAGCTTCAAAAAACTGGAAAAAAATATGCGCTTTGCACGATGTGCATTGGGGTTGGTCAAGGGTATGCCGTGATTTTGGAGCGAGTATGATTTATCAATTCAACAACCTAACTCCCGTTATTGCGAAAAGTTCCTTCATTCACCCATTAGCAGCAATTACTGGAGATGTCATTATTGGTGAAAATGTATACGTAGGACCAGGAGCTGCCATCCGAGGAGATTGGGGAAGAATTGTGATTGAAGATGGATGTAACGTGCAAGAAAACTGCACTATTCATATGTTTCCTGGCATTACTATCACACTACAAGAAGGAGCTCATATTGGTCATGGAGCTATTATTCATGGAGCACAAATTGGCAGGAATTGTTTGGTAGGAATGAACGCTGTAATTATGGATAACGCTACTATTGGAGATGAGAGCATTGTTGGTGCGCTGAGTTTCATCAAAGCGGATTCTGTTTTTGAAAAAAGAAGTCTAATTGTTGGAAACCCAGCTATGAAAATAAAAGAGATCAGTGATGAAATGATTGCTTGGAAAACAGAAGGCACAAAACTTTATCAACAATTGCCCAAAGAGTGTTTTGAAACGTTGAAAGAATGTGAACCTTTGCGCTCTATTGAGCCCGGCAGACCGACTGCCACAGCGGCTTACAAAACTTGGAATGAAACAAAAAAGTGAAGAGGCTCTATTCAAATGATTGATCAAAACATGCACATTGCTGTTGCTGGCAATATTGGCGCTGGAAAAACAACTTTAACTGAAATGCTTGCCAAGCATTATCATTGGCAGCCAGAATATGAGTCAGTAGAAGATAATCCCTACTTGGAGGATTTCTATGGCGATATGCACAAATGGGCGTACCATCTACAAATCTTTTTCTTAAACAGTCGTTTTGAGCAAATTCACAAAGTTCGCACTGGTAACAAGACGGTTATTCAAGATCGCACGATTTATGAAGACGCGTATATTTTTGCCAAGAGTTTACATAAACAAGGATTTTTTCAGGATAGAGATTACAAAAATTATCGGGCGCTTTTTGACTCAATGATCAGGTTTGTAGAACCACCAGATCTTCTTATTTATTTAAAGTCTGACATCAGTAAGCTTGTTCATAACATAGAGGTACGAGGGAGAAATTATGAAAATCAAATTAGGATTGATTATCTGAAAGGATTGAATCAACATTATGAAGATTGGATTGATGGATATGATGAAGGGAAACTTTTGATCATTGATGTGACTAACAAAGACTTTCTTCACAACCCTGAAGACTTCTCCGATATAGTTCTGAAAATAGATGCAGAACTGCACGGGCTGTTTAGTTGAAGTAAGTCTCTTTCAATGCGTAAATTTGCTAACCCAGATTTTAAAAATAAACAATGGCGATACCCAAAATACAACATTACATAGGCGGACAATGGATTGAAGGAGGAGGAGATGGTGAAATTCTGCATCATGCCATCACAGGAGCGCCGGTTGCAGCTCACACTATTGAAGGTATTGACTTTAAGTTGGCATATGACCATGCAAGAAATGTAGGAAATCCTGCGCTTCGTAAAATGACCTTTCAAGAAAGAGGTTTAATGCTCAAAGCATTGGCTTTTCATTTAATGGAAAAAAAGGAGCTTTTCTATGAGTCTAGTAAAGCTACTGGCGCTACTCGGGTAGATAGCTGGATCGATATTGAAGGTGGTATTGGTAATGTGTTTTCTAACGCATCTCTTAGAAGACAGTTTCCTGATCTTCCTTATCATGTAGATGGACAAATGGTACCTCTTTCCAAAGGAGGATCTTTCGTGGGGCATCACATCATGGTACCAAAAGAAGGTGTGGCTATTCACATCAATGCTTTCAATTTCCCGATTTGGGGAATGCTAGAAAAAGCCGCTGTTAACTGGCTAGCAGGTATGCCTTGCATTATCAAGACTGCTGAACAAACCGGCTATGTCACGGAGGTGATGGTAAAAGAAATTATTGCATCTGGGATCCTTCCTGAAGGCGCTTTGCAATTGGTGGCTGGATATGGTAATGGGATTTTGGATCATGTGGACATGAATGATGTAGTCACTTTCACAGGTTCTTTTGAGACAGGTAAAAAATTAAAAACACTTCCTCAAATAGTCGAAAATTCTGTTCCTTTCAATTTGGAGGCTGATTCACTCAACTGTGCTGTATTGGGAGAAGATGCTGTGCCTGGCACGGCTGAATTTGATCTATTCATTAAGGAAGTAAGAAAAGAAATTACGGTAAAGTGTGGACAGAAATGTACCGCGGTTCGTAGAATAATCGTTCCTGAAAAACTGGTGGAAGATGTGCAGATTGCATTGGGGAAAGCCTTTGCAAAAACGACCATCGGTGATCCGAGTGTTGAGGGTGTGCGAATGGGAGCTTTGGCAGGAAAAGAACAACTAGCAGAAGTCACCAAGCGTGTTGCTGAGTTGGCAAAATCATCAGACTTGGTGTATGGCTCACTTGATAATATTGGGGAAGCAACAGGAGCTGATTGGAATAAAGGGGCTTTTATGTCCCCAATGCTTTTTGTGAATCAAAATCCTCTCACTACTGAGGCGGTTCACAACATTGAAGCATTTGGTCCTGTAAGTACGATTCTTCCTTACAAAAACATGGATGAAGCCATTGCCATTTCCAAAAAAGGGAAAGGTTCGCTTTGTTCTTCAATCACTACAGCCAATGACAAACTTGCCACTGAATATGTAGTAGGGACTGCTTCTCATCATGGCCGAATCTTGGTATTGAATGAAGCTTGCGCCAAAGAATCAACTGGGCATGGATCACCTATGCCACAACTAGTGCATGGTGGACCTGGAAGAGCCGGAGGTGGCGAAGAGATGGGAGGAAAACGAGGTGTCATGCACTACTTGCAGCGCACCGCTATTCAAGGCTCACCTACTACTTTGACGGAAATCACACAACAGTATCAATACGGTGGAGAATACAAGGACACTGAAAAGCATCCGTTTTCCAAGCACTTTGAAGAACTGGAGATTGGAGATACAGTCATCACAGCAAAGAGAACCATTACAGAAGGGGATATTGTCACATTTGCGAATGTGAGCTGGGATCATTTCTATGCACACACAGATGTAACCTCGCTTGAAGGAACCACTTTTGAGGGGCGTGTGGCTCATGGGTACTTCATCTTATCTGCAGCTGCTGGGTTGTTTGTTCAGGCTAAGAAAGGTCCTGTTTTGTTGAATTATGGTTTAGAAGAATGTCGATTTACTAAGCCTGTCTATCCGGGCATGACAATAGGCGTACGCTGTACGGTAAAAGAAAAAGTAGATCAAGAAACCAAGGATGATGGCATTGCTAAAGGCATAGTAAAATTCCTAGTAGACGTCTATGATGAAACAGGCGAAACTGTAGCAATTGCAACTATTTTGACGATGATTAAGAAGAAGGATCAGGGATAATTCTCTGGTTCTTTATGATAAAATGCTGAATTAATTAGTTGCTTTTATGCTTAAAATCTTAATTTTCAAAAAAAGCAATAATGCTTGGATCTCCTTCTTGAAGCGCAACAGCCCTCTTTTTTATGACAATTCCTTCAAAGTCTCCAGGTGTTAAGAGTATGCTCATGATACCGTCAAAACGAGATTCTAGGTAGAAACTTCTCAAACGGCTTGAACCAGACAGTCCTTTAAAGCAACTACTAGAGTTTGACTTTTTGGCAAGGAATCCATTAATAAAGCATTTCAGACTTGAGACTATTTTCTGATCTGGTTCAATGGGTTCCATTGGTTCAGTATTCTCTAACCATTGGCTAATCGTTTTATATTCTGCTGTCATTTGAATTCCCTTTTCTTGATCTGAAAAATTCCTATCAAGATATGGTCCTTGATCCCAAATATCTGTTTTGAATTTTTTCGGATTGATTCTCATTAAATTGACATAGAGATAAAAGTCTTTTTCCAAGTCATTCAAATACTTGGCTTTCCTATTTACATCTGCAGACTTGAATTCGCGTTTATCCCATTCTTCAATGACTACATTGAAATTTTGTTCTCTTTTTCTCCTTTCCTCTTTAATCAAATCATTCGTTCTGGAGAAATTTTGAACAGTTCCCACTTCTATATCACGATGAGGTCTAATAGCCACTCCCAAACCCTTCATCTCAGCATGAAAGATATTTTTTCTGTGTCCCAAGCTGCTAACACCATCGTCTATGAGCAGCTGCATTACCGTGTTTTGAGCAGAAGCATACCCATAAGCACAATTTTCAGCATCATAACCTTTGACACATTTCACTCTATCATGTCCTACGAGCCCTTTCTTTCCTGATTCAATTGCCCAACATTCCGCAAGTTGAAACATTTCAGCATCAGGATAGAGAATTTCCACTGGCTCTTTTGTCTTCAACTCATCTGATAGTGTTGAGTAATAGGAGTTATTAGTCAATTTTTCTTCCTTTCCACTCTCCATAACAAAGTCTCGGAATAGCACCTCGAATTTCTTTGGATACTTACGAGCAAGATTGGTATATAGGTAAACTTTCTGCTCTTCAAGAGAAAGGTAGTCTATTCCTTTTGCGGTATTTGAATCATCAATTTCAGATTGAAGAAAATAATCAGTGAGATTAAGATCGCTGGTCTGAGACTGAGCCACCAACGCAATAAAAAGGCATACTAAGGAGAATAGGTTTCGTATGGTTTGCTTCATAATATCCATTAAACTAAGATAAAAAAGTAATTATTCATCACTTCAAGACTTCCCTTAAACGATTATGGAGTGAGAAGATTTTCCTAAGTAGCTTATTTGTTCTTGAGCAAATTCAAGGCAGTGCTCAAATGCAAATCTGACCTTACTCTATCGTTGATATCCATATCCACCACTTGATTGTAGTTTCCTTGAGTTTGATCCACAAAATAGTCAGGAAAAAGTCCCTTAGTCTGCCATGAAAGTCCTTTTGGACTATACATGGCACTGGTAATAAACTTCACCCTATATCCATTTTCCATTGTGAAAGTAGTTTCAATTACTCCTTTCCCATAGGTCTTTTTCCCAACTAAAAAAGCTCTATCATGATCTTTAAGAGCACTTGCAATAATCTCAGCAGCAGAAGCCGTGTATTCATTAATGAGTACTACCAAATTAAGGTCGTAAAACTGATCCTTATCCGCTGCGTAATTAGAAACACCATTGGATCGAGATTGAGTTCGGAGTACTATATCATTCTTCTTCATAAAAAGTCGTGCAATATTGACCCCCTCGTTTAGCACTCCACCTGTATTATTTCTCACATCCAAAATGATATTATTGATCCCTTTAGATTTCAATATTGCCAATTCTTTCTCTAGAACATTAGCTATCCCCAATGTTACTTTTTTTAATTCTACAAGGGCCGTTTTTTGATTTGAAATTTCTGTCACAATTAGGTTTTCAACTTTAAGAGAGTCTCTTTTGAGAGATACTTCAAAGACAGAAATATCTCTAACCACCTTCAGAATTGATGATTGATTTACCTCTCCGTCAAGAAGTCTATTGACTTCATTGATACTTTTACCCGAAAGGGTTTGATCATCAATCCTTAATATTCGATCATTGACTGCAAGTACTTTTTCTGCTTCTGATCCTTCAAACAATGAAGTCACGGTTAGACTTCCGTCATTTGAATTAAACGAACTTTTAAATCCCATAGTAACGCTAATTCCCTTAAGAGAATTAAGTATTTTGTCATACTCTTCGTCAGTCCACAACTTTCCTAGTTCCGGAGATTCAGGTGGAGATATGTGCCTCAGCATACCTTCTATTGCTGCCCAATTCAAATCATCTTTTGTGATTTCATCAGAATAATAGTTATCCAGAATCAATTGCTGAATGGATTCAAGGGTTTCTTGAGAATCAGCAGTTCTTTCTACACTAATATTAAATAGTTGCTTCTGCTGTGCGCTTAATAAAACAATTTGAGTAAGTAGAATGATGTAGAGGATGAATGATTTCATATATCCAGTTCAATTTGTCTGTTCAAAATCAATTGATTTAATCAGACTTAAAATTATTTGTGTCAGATTAGTCTGCTCTTTACGACTTGAGAACTACCCAGTAAAGCTAATCCATAGAAACAAAAAATTACTGATGTAATAAATTTTTGAAGAGTATCAGCATGTCGCTGAATAAGCGATTATTACTAACTTAACAATCCTTTTAAAGACTAATCAATAAATGCAACTTACCAAAACACTACATAAAATCAGTAAACTGAAATGGATGTTTTTAGTGGCTCAAATCATTCTCATTGCTTATTGCTTTATCTATCTTCCAGATAATCTGGTCTCTCTAATAGGAATACTAATTTATATTTCAGGAATTCAACTTGGCTTAGAAAGCTTAAGTGATGTAGAAAAAATGTCCTCGAAAGAAATAGAACGACATAAGAACCCATCATATGTACGTATTCAAGGCATGTGTATATTGGCTGGGATAGTAATCTTAGTGATTATCAGCACTTTTTTTATGTCGCTAAAATTTGTGTTTGGTACGAGAGAGATTTTCCACAATCTGTTTGATTTAGGACTAGATTGCTGGGCATTAATACTAGGATTTTTATGTTTATTGAAGTATTTAATTGACAAAAACACATATGCAAAGTCTTTGCATAATAAAGGCTCAATAGAATAATTGAAACTCTTGCTGACTATATATTGAAGAAAATCACAATTTGATATAGCTAGACTCGTTATCATTTTTGTCGTAACCAAACAGTGTGTATTATGCAAATTAAACAATGGAGCCTTTGGCTCTCTATGGCATTGTCTTGTCATCTGATCAACGCCCAAAATCCTACCAAAATCTTATTGAATTTAGAGACAAATAATAAGGGTCGAATAGCGGTAAAAGTCTACCCTCCTACTGAGAAAAAAGAGTGGCGATTTGTTATTCCTGAGATTGTACCAGGAACTTATATGAAGATAAACTATGAGCGGTTTTACGAGAAAATCTACGCTTATGACGTCAATGGAAAGAAATTAAAAGTTAAAAAGAAAGACAATATTTACGCCATCAAAGGAGATGAGCCACTTGCTTTCTTATCCTATGAAGTCAATCAAACGCTGGGGGACGGCAAGATTTGGGATAACATTCTTGCGTGTGCTGGAACCATTTTTACAGAAGATAGCTATCTCATAAATTGGCAATTAATAACAGGTTATTTTGATGGCTACCAAGATCAGCCTTTCCAAATAGAGTTGTCAAAACCTGAAAATTTCTATGCAGCTACTTCTATGAATGCGGTAAGTAGAGACCATTCAAAAGACGTTTTTGAAGCCACCAACTATGGCAATCTAATAGATCAACCTATCCTCTATTCAAAAGCTGATACTGCTTCATTTAAAATCGGTGAAAATAAATTTCTCATTGCCTTGCATTCTGAAACAAATAAGATACATGCCGATATGCTGAAGCCAAGGCTAACAAAAATCATGCATGCCATTGATTCATTCTCTGGATTTACATCGGAGGAAGATTATCATTTCATTTTCTACTATGTGAATCAAGAACGACTAAAAGGGATGTTCAAAACATTCGGAATGGGTTCTGCCCTAGAACATAAAAACTCTTCTTTTTACTACTTCTCTGAAAATATCTATGACTCCACATTTAGCAATCTAGACTGGATTGGATCTCACGAATATTTTCACACTATAACCCCACTAAACTTTCATAGTGAGAAAATACACAATTTCAATTTTGAATCACCAGACATGTCACGCCATGGATGGCTGTATGAAGGAGTCACAGATTACTTCGCCTCACTCCTCAGCGCACAGCATGATTTAAGTAACTCCATTGTCAATAATATGAGATGGGCAGCTCATACTGCTGAAAAGCAAAAACCAAGGAGCTTCACCCAAAGCAGTGAAAATATTATTAAAAAAAACATGTTCAGCTGGATTGGAAAAATAGGTCAGCTAGGAAATTTTTATGAAAGAGGTAAGTTGGTAGCATTGGGACTAGACATGATGATTTACGAAAAAAGTAATGGCGAAAAAAGGCTCATTGATGTAATGATCGAAATAAAAAGTGATCTTAAAGGAGCACCATTTGATGATGAATCATTTTTTGACTTGCTAACTGAGTATACATATCCAGAAGTTAGAGCCTTTTGCGAAAAGTATATAGAGGGTGATAAAATTGTGCCTTTTCAAACATATTTTGAAAAATTAGGCTGGCACTATTCACCTAAAGGATCAGAAGCCGCCAGCTTTGGCGCTTTTAATGTGTGGTACAATGAAAAAGAAAGTCATTATTATGTGAACTGGCAAAAGAAAAACAGCCTTGAATTGCAGAAAGATGATATTGTGCAATCATTCAATGGCATTGACCTAAACAAAGAATCCGCAACCAAATTTTATAAAAAGGCTTTTTATCCATCCTTATCAGATCAAATAACCTTGACTGTTTTGAGAGGTGATGAGCTGCTAGAGCTTCAAGGTGTCGCTTCCAAAACAAAAATTAAGTTTGCAAGAATTACTGTAGCGGATGAATTCACTCCAGAGCAAAAAGCATATCGAAAGGGGTTTTACAAAGAATAAAAAAATGAGTCAACTGAGTCTCCTTCAATTATATTCTTCCTACTTTTTTTAAAAAAAAAGTAGTCTACTTTTCCGCTTCCAAAATATATAATATGTAGGAACAATTTTACGCTTTCAGCCTAGCAATGATTTCGTTTGTCTCCATGCTTGGTATGTCTTTGTGTATTAAATTTTGAAATTAGTTTCAATCTAAAATGCTCTGTCAAAATCTCAAAATAGGCATTTACCCAAATGTTCTTATATCAATTTAAGCTTACTTTATACACTTTAAAGCAATGAATTCTTTCTCAAAAACCCTAATTGTTAGCAACGAGCATCTTGATTGGAATAATCATGTTAATAATATTGTTTATCTACAATGGGCGGTAGATATTTCTCGTGAGCATTGGCTATCAAAAGTGAATAAAGAAGTAGCTGAGAATAACTTTTGGGTTGTTCGATCTCATCATATCGAATACAAAAAACAAGCTTTTCTTAATGACGAATTGATCATAAAAACGTACGTTGAGAGTGTGAAGGGACCTCTTTCGGAGAGAAAAGTGGAGATTAGAAGAGGAGATGAACTAATCGTTACTGTTAGTTCAAGCTGGTGTTTTATCGATTCTATCACTCAAAAATTAAAAAGAGTTCCTGAGGTGATTCAAGAACTCTTTATATGAATTTGTGGAGCTAGCCGGTCTCGAACCGGCGACCTCTACACTGCCAGTGTAGCGCTCTAGCCAACTGAGCTATAGCCCCTTTATTTTCGGACGAAATTAAATGAATTTTCTTACTTGATCCACCTACGAAAACCCTTCACATTTTTCTTATAATAGTCACTCATCAGATTTGACTCTGTGACTCCCCTACTAGTTGATGCATGAATGAATTTTATCTGATCTCCTTTTACCTCGGTAATCATTCCGCTATGCCACCATTTGCTTCTTTTTTCCTTGAATTTAAAAAAAACCACATCTCCAGGCTGAATCCCATTCCAGCCTCTATTTTTTCCGTATTTCGACTGCTCCTTAGCCGTGCGTGGAATATTGTATCCTGCCGCTTTATAAGAGAGATGAATCAGACCCGAACAATCCATTCCTGCTTTAGAATTCCCTCCCCACAGATATGGAGTCCCAATGTATGATTTAGCTGTATTTATGACGGCTTCTGTTTCTGATTTACGTTTCTTCTTTTTCTTTTGAGCAAAAGCTGATGATCCAATAGCACAACATACCAAAATCAAGAAAATAAAAATTGATCCCTTTTTCATTTGAAATAGCGTAGTTTTCTCACTTGGTTAAGATACAAAAAAGGTCCAAATTTTTTTCGTCCTTTTCATTTAATGCATAATCTTCATAATGAATAGATTTCACCAGTTCATCATCAGTTTCATTCAGCTTATTTCTATTCAATCTATTGAGCAAATCATAAGGAAGCCTTAGTACTGAAGATGGCAATCTATATTGCAAATTCAATATATCAAATCGCATAATTTTATTGACAGACTTGCGGTTTCGCTCATGATATTCCAGCACTTTCTCATTTCCTGCTATCCCTCTCATATCCACTTTGTCAAAATATTTTTCACAAAGTATTTTCAATTGATCGCCTGTGTACTCTCTCTCGTGCCAAGGATTTCTAGAAAGGGTCATTTTAATATTTGGAGTAGACATGAGAGCCACTCCTCCTGGCTTTAACACTCTATAAATTTCTTTTACAAAATCCTCATCCTCCTTTACATGCTCTATTACTTGAAAAGTGATAATAGAATCAAATGAATTGTCTTCGAATGGAAAAGGAGGAAAAACCCCGTCTGAAAAAGTATAATCAGGATACTTAGCACCTAGTCGATCTACCACCTCTTTGATCTTATCAATTCCAGTATATGAGCTTGCCAAAGGTGCCAAAAGCTCCACTCCTCTTCCTTCGCCACAACCTAGCTCCAGCAAGTCACCATTTATGAAAGGCTTAGCTGCATAATAAGCTTTAAGCAAGCGTTGATGTATGGGATTATCGGAAGGAATTTTATCCGAAGCGATCTCGGTAGTGTATACGCTCATAGGTTTTAATGATAACGAATTTAATTAACGCAAGTGGCGCTTTTCAGCTTACAAAGAAATGCCCACTATCCGAGCATACCAACTGTACATGGACTTTCATGCAAGAAATCAGCCAATATCTTTCAAAAGTCATTCTTTTATTGTGATTTGAAGAAAAATGAACATTCGCATTCGCTTAATTTCTTTATTTCACTAATTTGGATGTTAATGAGAAAAAACGTCTCTCTCTCTATTTCATTTCTACTTTTACTGATTGGCTCTACCTCTGCAGTCAATTTCACAAGGGTCAATATTGCATGGCAGTATAATCCACTTGCAGAAATAAGAGTAAACAGCAGAGCAGTGGCCTCAGGTGATGAAATTATCGTATTCTACAGAATAAAAACGGACTCTATCTTCAACTGGTCATATGACTTTTTAGTACAAGATAGTTACACTTCAGAATCTCATGTTGACTTCACTAGTTATGAAGTTGACACGTTGATAAACGATTGGAATGAGCAATTCATAAAAATTAGTTTTAACAAAAGATCTGAAAACCTCTTGGTCCTCAGAATTTCAAAACCAGATGTATTCTACTATCACGATACTAGTCTTAGAAATGGGTCTTTGTCCTTACCTTCTATCTATGCAATAGACAAAAACGGACTCCCTATTCTCGAAAATTTCATCAATAGCTCCCATTATTCTTGGATCGGGAGCGATTCTTACTATGCCATGCAATACAAAGAAGCTTTCACCATGGCGGACCCTCCAATGGCAGAAATGAAGCCATTAGCACCTTCAATTGATCTAGATTCTACTTATATATTTTATGATTCTGCTGATTTTCAGGAGAGATATTTTTACGTGGTTCGCTCTGATTCAAACGCCTCGTTAGGAGTAACAATGTTGCGTGATGCTGTTTACTACCCGGAGTTTAGAAAACTTAATGAACTTATTGAGTCCATGCTTTACATTACCAATGAGTCAGAGAAAAAAGCATTAATCAATTCAAAAAATCTTAAACGTTCATTCGATGCTTTTTGGATGAATACTTACAGTACAAAATTTAGAGCAAAAAATGCGATTCGGAATTATTATAACCTTGTGACTCAATCAAATTTTTTATTTACCGATTTTAAACAAGGTTGGAAAACAGATAGAGGTATGCTTTTCATCGTTTTTGGCGTCCCTGATGAGGTTTACAGAAGTGGAAGCAAGGAAGAATGGTTTTATGATCATGGACCATCCTTTGAGTTCACAATAATCTCGACTTTTTTTGCACCTAAAACATACGCACTAAGACGCAATCTAAATTTAGAGGAAGCTTGGTACGAGAATATATCGGCGGTACGTCAGGGAATCAATGAATAACAAATCAGATCTTATTTACGGTATTAGAGCAGTAGTGGAAGCACTTAGAGCTGGTCAGCACTTAGAGCGAGTTTTCATTCAGAAAAACCTAAAGGGCGATCTGATTAAAGAGTTAATGTATGAGTTACACCAAACAGCGACTCCCATTTCCAAAGTCCCTGTTGAGCGAATTAATAAATTCACGAGAAAGACACATCAGGGAGTCGTCGCTCTTATTTCACCTATTCAATATCATTCGTTAGAGAATCTAATCCCTGATCTTTTTGAGAAAGGTGAAAATCCTCTTCTTCTGATCCTGGATGAAATCACAGATGTGAGAAATTTTGGTGCCATTGCTCGTACTGCAGAATGCTTAGGTGTCCATGGAATAGTCATCCCAATTCGAGGTGGAGCCCAAGTCAACGAAGATGCAGTAAAAACCTCTGCTGGTGCGTTCAATTATTTACCCATTTGTAGAGAAAGAAGCTTACAAGATGCTGTTAGACTTTTGAAAGAGTCAGGTATCAATGTAGTGGCTTGTACAGAGAAAACAGAACATTTATTGAATTCAATAGATTTTACTGGACCAACCGCAATCATCATGGGGTCGGAAGAAACAGGCATCTCAGATGCAACAATGGAACTTGCTAGCGAAAAAGCCAAAGCACCCATGGTTGGAAAAATTGAATCACTAAATGTGTCTGTTGCTACAGGAATGGCACTTTATGAAGTGCAAAGGCAAAGGGGTTAAACGAATTTTTCCCCTTTTTCAGACTTTACATCAGTAATGAAATCCCTGAAAATACTAGAATCTTCTTTTTTACATACCAAAAGTACATCTTCAAAATCAGCAACTAGATATCCTTCCAAACCTTGTACAACAATAAGTTTCCCTTTTTTCCCCTTGATATAATTATCTTTAGAATCGTAAGCAATTGCCGATCCTTCAATAACATTATCGTTTTCATCTTTTTTCTTCAACTCGTGGAGTGCATTCCAGGAACCTAAGTCAGACCAACCAAACTCTCCTGGCACTACATATACATTCTCCGCTTTCTCCAAAATGGAATAATCAATAGAAATACTTTTACATTGACTGTAGGCATTGTCAACAAATTCTTGTTCACCCTCTGTGAAGTATTCATTCAAACCTGACGCGAAAAGACTAGATATTTCCTCATCGTGCTTTTCAAAAGCTTTTATGATAGAATCTATTGACCAAACAAAAATTCCAGAGTTCCATAAGAAATCCCCACTATCCAGAAACTTCTGAGCAAGCTCCGCCTCCGGCTTTTCTGTGAATGTCTTTACCTTTTTTACTGGCGCTCCTGGTTCACTTAAATACTGTATGTACCCATAGCCTGTTTCAGGTCTATTTGGACGGATACCAATTGTAATAAGTCTTTCATTTGATTTGGCACTTTCAACAGCAGTTGATATCACCTTTTCAAACTCCTTTTCTTTGAAAATTGCATGATCAGAAGGTGTTACAACTAACACAGCATTAGGATCTTGCTTCATGATTTTATAGGCGGCATATGCCACACATGGAGCAGTATTTCTCTTCTCCGGTTCTAGCAAGATTTGATGATCCGCTAACTCAGGAAGTTGATCTTTAATCAACCCCTCATACTTGTCATTAGAAACTACCCAAATCTTGTCTGCTGTGGTTATTTCATTGAAACGATCAAAAGTCATTTGCAGCAATGATCTTCCTGTCCCAACTACATCCAAAAACTGCTTAGGTTTAGCATCTCTACTATATGGCCAAAAACGAGTGCCGCTTCCACCAGCCATAATCACTACATAAATATTATTGCTCATTGAATTTTTTGAGTTTTTATCTTGAATTCGAGTACCTTCGGCAAATATAGCCCATCCAAATAGGCATACTATTTTAACTTTATTAAATGATAGACAATTTGTTTGCTATCACGGATTTAGTTAACTTCTTATTTCACATCAAATCGGATAATGGAGACAACTTTGGAAGTGAGTCTTAAAGACAGCCTCAAAAAGGTATTTGGTTACGACCAATTCAGAGGCACACAAGAGAAAATAATACATCACTTGCTTGATGGTAACAATACTTTTGTGATCATGCCAACAGGCGCTGGAAAATCGCTTTGCTATCAACTACCTGCCATTGTAAGAGAGGGAACTGCAATTGTGATCTCTCCCCTTATTGCTTTGATGAAAAATCAAGTAGATCAAATGAATGCAGTAGGCATTCATGCACGTTTTTTAAACTCCACATTAACCAAGTCCGAAAGTAATCGAGTAAAAAAAGATACTATCAGCGGTATTGTGAAGCTTTTGTATGTTGCTCCTGAATCATTGACTAAGGAAGAAAATGTAGAATTTCTTAAGCAATCAAATATCTCTTTTGTAGCCATTGATGAAGCACATTGTATCTCTGAATGGGGGCATGATTTCCGTCCTGAATACAGAAGAATAAAAGACATCATTGCTCGTCTTGGTAATATCCCAATGATCGCCCTGACTGCAACTGCCACACCCAAAGTGCAACTCGACATTCAGAAAAATTTATCCATGGATGGCGCTAAACTTTTTAAGTCATCCTTTAATAGAACCAATCTCTATTATGAAGTTCGACAGAAGAAAAATGCCAAGAAACAACTTATCAAGTTCATCAAAGAAAGAAAGGGAGATTCTGGAATCATATATTGCTTAAGTAGAAAGAAGGTAGAGGAGATTGCCGAATTTTTGAAAGTGAATGATGTGAATGCCGCTCCATATCATGCTGGCATGGAATCAAAGGAGCGAATGAAAAACCAAGATGGATTCTTGAATGAGAACATTGATGTAATAGTTGCCACTATTGCGTTTGGAATGGGGATAGATAAACCAGATGTGCGGTTTGTGATTCATTATGATGTTCCAAAATCAATTGAGGGGTATTATCAAGAAACCGGTAGATCTGGACGTGATGGCATCAATGGTCATTGTCTCATGTTTTACTCATACAATGACATTCTCAAATTAGAAAAATTCAATAAAGACAAAGCTGTTACCGAACGAGAAAATGCTCGTTTTCTCTTAGATGAAATGGCTTCATACGCGGACTCTGCCGTGTGTAGACGAAAGCAACTACTTCATTATTTTGGAGAAGAATACACAGTAGAAAATTGCGAACAATGCGATAACTGTGTGCATCCAAAGGAGCAATTTGAAGGAAAGAAAATGATTCAAATTGTAATTGAAGCAGTAAAGCAGACAAAAGAACGTTTCGATATCAATCACTTATCCGCTTTGATAGTCGGGAAACCTACACAACATGTGAAAAGCTATGATCACGATAAGCTAGATGTCTTTAGTAAAGGGAAATCATTAAACGATGATGAGAATTTTTGGAAGTCCATTGTTCGTCAAACGTTGCTTCATGAATTCCTGAAAAAAGATATAGAAAATCCATCTACGTTCAAAGTATCTCAGAAAGGAGAAGATTTTTTAAAGAAACCTTTCTCCCACATGCTTGCGAAAGATCATGAGTACGAGACGAGTGGTGAAGAAGAAGAATCTGATAGAGTTCCTGTAAATACTACTGCTTATGATAAGATTCTTTTGGATATGCTCAAGCGGTTGCGCAAGGATATTGCTCATCATGAGGACCTTCCTCCTTATGTAATATTTAGTGAGCCCTCCATGGAAGAAATGGCTACTTTGTATCCTACTTCGATGGAAGACCTACAGCAAATTGTAGGGGTTGGTGTAAGTAAGGCAAAGAAATTTGGTAAGCCTTTTTTAGAACTCATAGAAGATTATGTAGAAGAAAACGACATCATTACTGCTTCTGATGTTTTAGTAAAAACTGCTGGAAAAAACTCCAAAAATAAAATATATATCATTCAGCACATCGACCAGAAAATGGACTTTGAAGACATTGCCGATGCTAGAGGAATGAAATACGAAGAAGTCATCAAAGAAGTGGAAAATATCTGCTACTCAGGCACCAAGCTTAATATTGATTACTACATAGATCAACTCTTAGATGACGAAAGACAGGATGATATTTACGACTATTTTCTCAATGCCGAAACCGATAAAATAGAGGCAGCAATGGAAGAATTAGCAGAATATTATTCAGAGGATGAAGTTCGCTTGATGCGAATCAAATTTATGTCTGAGTATGCCCATTAAAAATTAGGAATTTTTGACCCTTCCCTTGAACTTAGCCATCCCTTTCAAATCATCAATAAAATGAACATACTCATAATTGGCGCTGGTGGACGCGAACATACTTTGGCTTGGAAAATCAAGCAAAGTCCCAAATGCGAGAAAATCTTCATAGCTCCTGGCAATGGTGGCACTCAGAAAATTGGAACCAATCTAGATATCAATGTCAAGAATTTTGTGAAAGTGGCTAGCACCATCAAAGAGCACAAGATTGATATGTTGATTATTGGTCCTGAAGAGCCACTCGTGAATGGTTTAGTAGATTATTTGAGAGAAGATAAAGAACTAAAATCACTTCGGATTATTGGCCCCAATGCCAAAGGAGCGATGTTGGAAGGAAGTAAAGAGTTTGCTAAGGAGTTCATGATCAAATATGGTATTCCTACAGCAAAGTCTACTACAGTCACTAAAGACAACTTAGAAGAATCGCTAAAATCCATGGAGCGCATTGATCCTCCATTTGTGCTCAAAGCAGATGGCCTAGCTGGGGGTAAAGGGGTTATTATCACAGAGGAACTTCCAGAAGCCCGAAAAGCACTTCGTAAATTGATCGAGGACAAGCAATTTGGTGCCGCCAGTGAGAAGGTATTAATAGAGCATTTCTTGCATGGAATAGAGGTATCTTTTTTCGTTTTGACTGACGGAAAAGACTACAGAATATTACCAGAAGCGAAAGATTATAAGCGAATTGGAGAAAAAGATACTGGATTGAATACTGGCGGTATGGGTGCAGTATCTCCGGTTGTTTTTGCTGATAGAGCCTTCAAAGAAAAAGTCAATCAGCAAATTATCAAGCCCACTATCGAAGGGCTTAAAAAAGAAGGAATTGATTACTGTGGATTTATTTTTTTCGGATTGATCAGTGTAGGTGGAGATCCACATGTGATTGAGTATAATGTGCGAATGGGCGACCCAGAAACTGAAGTAGTACTTCCAAGAATTAAAGGTGATTTTCTTGAGTTACTAATTGCTGCGGCTGACAAAAACTTAATAGATACGGAAATTGAGTACGAGCGCTTTAGTGCCACGACGGTCATGTATGTAAGTAGAGGATATCCTGAATTTTATGAAAAAGGACATGAAATTACCTTAGGAGATATGAAGTCAGTCCTTACATTTCATGCAGGAACCAAGATGAAAGATGGTAAACTTATAACCGATGGCGGTAGAGTTTTAGCATTAACAGGATTGGGTAAAAATCTAGCGGAAGCACTCAGCAAGTCGTATGCGGCTGGTAAAGAAATGGATTGGGAAGGCAAGAAATGTAGAGAAGATATTGGATTTGATTTGAAAGGACTCGGTCAATAAGATTCATATTTCTAAGGTTATCAATTAGATTACGAAACTATGGGATGTGCAAGTTGTGGAACAGGTGGATCGGCGGGCTGCCAAAATAACGGACATTGTGAATCTGGCGGTTGTAACAAACTGAACGTATTTGACTGGTTGTCAAATATGGACGTTCCTGCTATGCACCGATTCGACGTGGTAGAGGTCCGCTTCAAAAACGGAAGAAAAGACTTTTTTAGAAATAGTAATAAGTTAGATGTAGTTGCTGGCGATGCTGTGGTGGTGGATGTGCCTAATGGCCATCATATAGGTTATGTCTCCATGCAAGGCGAACTCGTTCGTCTCCAAATGTCTAAGAAGAAAGTAAAAGACGATGATGGCATAAAGGAGATTTACCGAAAAGCTACATCGCGAGATATGGAGCGATGGGATGAGGCTAGAAATAGAGAATCCTCGATTTTATATAGAACCATTGAGGTCATTCAAGAGCTAAAGCTTAAAATGAAGATGACCGATGTGGAGTTTCAAGCCGATGGAGGAAAAGCAACTTTCTTCTATTCTGCAGATGAAAGAGTAGACTTTCGTGAGCTCATCAAAGTCCTAGCTACCGAATTTAGAATTCGAGTAGAAATGCGGCAGATAAGTGTGCGACATGAAGCTGGCAGAATAGGCGGTATTGGGGTGTGTGGTAGAGAGCTATGCTGCTCTACTTGGTTGACAGATTTTAAAAACGTTTCCACTTCTGCGGCTAGATATCAAAACCTTTCGCTGAATCCAAGCAAACTTTCTGGACAGTGTGGACGGCTTAAATGCTGCCTCAACTATGAGCTAGACACTTATATGGATGCACTGAGCGATATCCCCGAAGTGCAGAAACCACTGCAGACTTTGCGTGGAAATGCACGACTACAAAAAACCGACATCTTTAAAAAGATCATGTGGTTTGGATACGATGATGACAACAACTGGCACCCAGTAGATGTCCATCGAGTAAAAGAAATTTTAGAGCTCAATAAGAAAGGAAAAAAACCATCCACCTTATTAGAGGATAAAGAGGAGGAAGTAGTTCAGACCTCCATCAATAGCGACTTGGTAGCGATGGATAAAAAATTTAGTGGAGCAGCGGGAAGCCAAAAAAAGAAGAAAAAAAAGAAGCGAAACAAGTTTCGTGGGAAGAAGGAAAATCAATCTAAGAAGGAAAACACCTAATATGAAATGAGCATTAAAAGTTAAGACTAGAATTTTATTTCCAGTGTAAATTTAATGCGAATTCCGTGTGACCATAAAAAGCAAACAGTACACATGAAATACCTTTATTTGTTGACCATCTCCATACTCATTTTCTCATGCGATTCTTCTCGTGTCTACGAAGAATTCAACGATATGGAAGAAGCTTTTTGGCATATTGATTCCATCCAGACATTTAATTTTCAAATAGCTGATACCTCACAATCATACAATGTACTTGCCACCTTTAGAAATGCGTCCAGCTACCCCTTTTATAATCTTTACTTCCAGTATTCCATTTCTGATTCTTTAGGAGTAGTATTAGAACAAGAACTAAAGGAGGTCACTCTCTTTAATGCAAAAACTGGGGAGCCTTACGGAAGCGGATTAGGCGATCTATTTGATCATGCCTTCCCCCTTCAGGAAAACTACTCCTTTAATGAACCGGGCACATACACCCTTCAAATGCAGCAATTTATGCGAATGGATACGCTCCCATTTATTATGAGTGTGGGTGGTAGAGTTGAGTTTGTGCAAGAGTAAGTCTGTCAAAGAGGTTACTCTTGTTGAACTATTTCATTTATTAAGAACCCTTGTGTAACAAATAGTGAATGTTTGTTTGAAGAAATAGTACTCCTGACAGTAGGAGTGCTCTATGATGAAGCGTACGGAGTGGCTATTAAGGATGAGATTATTTCTTCATTTCTGCTAGTTTCCGTACCAAACACTATCAATGTCCTAAATGTAGTATTCGCATACAAACATAAAAAGGTTTCATTAATTTCCTAAATGTAGTATTGATTATTAGTCAAAATACTCGTTTGTGAATTTTTATTATAACGGCATGTGGTCGTATATTTGTGTGGGTACACATAATAACGCAATCGTTTCTATTGTGGAATTAGACACAAAAAATGCGACACAAATCAATTGCTATACTACTTCTAGTTATCGTTTCCTGTAATGATGAAAAAATAGGAATCTCTGAAAATAAACCCCTTGATGATTTCAGTATTTTCACTTCTCATATAACTGATAGATCCGCACTTCTTACTTGGGATTCAGTAAAAAGTCAAAATAACAA
>CAYGTD010000024.1:0-22758 GCA_964352725.1 uncultured Roseivirgaceae bacterium | reverse complement strand
AAATCTAATGGCTATTTTAGATGTCTTTAATAATCAACGCTAACATACGAGTTGGGCGTTACGTGCAAATAAAATTCTATATTTAATATCAAATCAAAATTTTGAATATTGTGGTACAGGCAACTTTCATGGTTTATTACCTACAGGTTTAGGTATGTTTTCCGACTCTCCTTTTCCATGGGTTTTGATACTCAAATAATAATCCTGTAGGGTAAAAAATGCTTTCTTCTTTATTCCATTCTCAGAAATCAAGCCTTTTCTATTGTAGTCGTTTTGTATGCGAGTAAGATTTCTTCTCGGTGAACGGAAATCCATCAAAATCCATGGAGACATTCCCGCCATGAAATCAATATTCTGAATCATTTCAATGTTGCACCTGTACACCTCATCCTGATATTCTTCCGTCCATCTCTCATTATAAGTACCGTGAAGTCCTTGAAGAGCCCCAGCCCCCATCTCACTCATGATCATAGGTTTGTCAAATTCATTTCTCCATTTGATGTCGACACATTCTTGAGGCTTCTTAGAGTACCAGCCACAATAGCTATTGATTCCGATCACATCAATGTACTTGCCAAGAGGGTCATCTATGATTGTTTCACCCGCTGAACCTCTCTGTGTATCAAGGGCTGCTGCAATTAATCTCGTAGGGTCGGTTTGCCTTGCCTTATCAATGAGTTTTTTAAGAAAATCCATGCGCGGATCGGTTATAGGCGTTTCATTGGCCACAGACCATAGCCCGATAGCTGCCCTGTTTTTATCCCGATTGATCATATCGAGCAACTGTTGCTCTGCAATCTGGTAGGTTGAAGGATTAGAATAGTCGATGGTCCAATAGACTGGTATCTCAGACCAGATAAGGAAACCCATTTTCTCCGCTTCCCTTACCATCACTTCACTGTGTGGGTAGTGTGCCAGGCGAACGAAATTGCACCCAAGTTCCTTTGCCCAATTGAGAAGCACCTTGCACTGTTCAAGGGTAGTGACCCTGCCACCACCAAAAGGTGCTTCTTCATGGATGCTAATGCCCTTGAGGAAAATAGGTTGACCATTAAGCAAAATCTTCGATCCTCGCGATTCGATGCGCTTAAAGCCTATTTGGTCTGCAACTCGATTATTGCTTGATTCAATCGTGATGTCATATAGTTTAGGCCTTTCAGGTGACCATTTTTGAATTTTGGCAGCAAACTCAAAGCTGGCCATGCCTTGATCATCCGTGGTTAACTGCACTTTTTTCTTCAGCTCGGGTAATTGAATTGAAATGTTTTGTCCTGCCTTATCCTTGCCATCCAACTGCACCCAACCTTCGATTTTATCTTCTTTATTCAGACGAAAAAGGTAATCGGCAATATAGGTATGGGGCACCTCCACGAGTGTCACTTTTCTCGTAATGCCGCCATAGTTCCACCAGTCTGTATTGAGTGTAGGCACTCCTTCTCCTAATCGCTTATTGTCTACTTTCAGAATCAGGAAATTGTCCTCTTCCAGCAGGTCAGTTATCTCAAATTGAAAGTGTGTATAACCGCCTTCATGGTCGCCCAGATGTTTGCCGTTCAGATATACTTTGCACTGATAGTTGACTGCTCCAAAGTGAATAAAAGCCCTTTTGTCAGCATTTACATCATGTGAAAATGAACGCTTGTACCAGATGGTTCCTTCGTAGTAATAGAGCTTCTCCATCTGCGTATTCCAGTCACCAGGCACATTGAGCTGATAGGAAGCATCAAAATCATATTCGATCAGGTCAAGGCTACTTTTCGGTTTTTGATTGATGAAGTACCCAGTTTTCCGTTCCTTACCCGAATGATTATAAAGCCCCGTCTCCAACGGATCGATGGAGATATCCCAGAAACCACTGAGGTCAGTATTGTCCCTGGCCATAACATTCTGTAGTACGTTGGAAACTTGCTGTGCTTTGGTCAAAGAACCTACAAGAATAAAAATCAGACAGACATATTTCATAGCTTAATTTTTCAAAAATTTGGTAACCATTTCTCCTCCATTCTCATTTAGGATTTTGAGTAGGTAAATCCCACTTGATAATCCTGAGACATCAATGACGCACATTTTTTCATCCATTTTCAGCTTCATCCGATTGCCCTCAATATCATAGATGCTTATTTCACGAACCTCAAGAGCACCCCCAATTTTCAGCCATGAACCAACGATAGGATTTGGATAGATCACTAATCCTTGAGAGTAAGGAGTACCAAGAACCATAGCCTCGGATTGCTGCTCGATTCCAATATCGATGGGGGCCTTTGGATCAATCTGATTGCCATAAAAATCGTTTGCAGGCATATTTTCTAAGCGAACACCTGCAGCGATTGCTGGTGACCCATCTTTCAGGCTATACCCAATATCTCCTCCCCCCGGATTTAACAGAAGAGGGTCAGATTCCACTTTATTTGCATCACTTGGTTCGCCAGCCGCAGGTAGCCCAAAAAATACATTATGGGTGAAAACATTATTAGTTGCAGGGCCAAAATTATACGAAGCACCGGTTCCCTGAACATAAAAAATGTTGTTATGAAAGTAGGATTTATCAGGCTTTGCTCCGCTCCAGCTTTTTATATAGATCACATGCGCATTGGTAAGGGACGAGGGCAAGTAGACAACATTATTGTAGAAATAGACATTAGTTGCAGATCCAGAATACCGAATTGCAAACTTTCCATCATTTCCTTTCCGGGCTATCGATCCATCATTTTCAATGATGTTGTACCGAATAATAGTGTTGTCATTCCATCTTCCTGGACCACCTGTCACCAAAAGCCCAAAATCATTGTCATGAAGGTAATTGTATTGAATGGTGGTATTGCTGGACCTGTAATCACTGTCCACACCTCCAGCATCTTCATCATCTGGATTAGCTTTCGTTCGGCTGAATTCATTGAATTGCCAAAGAGTATTGTCGGTATTGAAATTAAAAGCAGCATTTCCGGAACCTTTGATCGCACAGTCCTCAAACAAGCACTGCTCTATTAATGCACCATCTGACACCCTAACGATAAGTGCGTTCGCCCCGGATCGCATGAACTGGCAATTTCGGATGACGTAATTCTCATTTGGTGTCCAGTTGGAATTAGAAGTGAACTCCCTGTTATCATAGTAGGACCAATTAGAAAGTGCAGTCCGGTCAATGTCATGGAAGGAGCAGTTTTCAACCAAGATATCTGTGAAGTAGCTAGGTCCAGAACCTTGATAAATTTCAAGAAAAATGCCGCCATTGTCTTTGTTACTTATATCACCGTTTATTCCATGAATTTCCAAATTCAGAAAGAGCAATCCTTCAATAGCTCCGGAAGTTGCTACCTCTACTAAAATCCCACTCTTAAGTGTGTTAGAACCGGTATATTCCTCAGGACTAACCACCTCGGCATAATCCGTGATATTTCTCTGTTCCCATTCCTCAAGGCTTATTCCACCTTCTTCATTGGCATTATAGTTTGTGATTTCAATCCCATCAATAACCCAATGCTCCTGATTGTATAAATAGATAGTGCAGTAATGAGGATCTCCACTTGCTGCGGTACAATTGGTCATACCAGCCCCATTCAATTGAGGTGGATCTCCTTCCCCATAGCCAGAAATAGTTATAGGATTTGCTGAGGTTCCTGATCCATTGGGTTTCAGGGTTCCTGTCCAGCTTTGACCAGCTTTAAACAAAATCCGGTCTCCTGGTTGAAAGTTGGTGGTGTTGATATTTGCCAGTGACTGCCATGGGGAGCCTTCCAACCCGTCATTTGAATCATTTCCATTAACAGAATCAATATGATAATCTCGAGCTGTTGCGATTACAGCCGATATCAGAAAGCAAGCAAATAGATTGATTTTAAGTATTCTTTTCATTCTGCTACCATGTGAATTCCGATACTGACAGGTTGATTGATAATAGCATTTTGATAATAATCCAGATTTGGCATATCTGCATTTTCACCATTAAAAGCCGCTGGAGAGTTGCCTTGTATTAAATAGGTAGATTTAAAAATGTCCTGCGTCTTATGGATCTGTTGGTCACCAATCCATCCAGCTATTGCATTTCCTACGATAATATTATTACGTATGGAGTTATTCTGACTCTTTGTCAGCTCCAGATAGGTACCTTCACTTTCATTGATTATGATGTTGTTGAAATACTGCGAATTGTTCGGATATGCCCCCCAATTTCTATGGTATACCAAGGCCCTATTCTCTTGCTTTGGAGTGAGGTGAATGATATTATTATAAACACGTGTACCAATGGCATTTCCAGATATTTTCAATGAAAAATCTAATCGATCATCACCATCAGAAGGGTCACGTACAATTCCATCATTTAGAAAAATATTAAATCTAACAATGGTACCTATATTAAACCCTCCTGTCTTAGTTTGACCTCCTGTAATGAGTGGACCGAAATCATTATCGTGGATGTAATTATACTGAAGTATTGTGCCTTTCGTCCTGAAGTCACTATCAATTCCACCAGCATCATGGTCTCCCACATTGTACTTAGTGTACCTGCTTTCATTGTACTGCATTAATGCACTATCTGTATTGAAATTGAAAAAGGCATTGCCACTTTCTTTTATCGCACAGTGATCAAAGAGATTGCTCTCTATAATAGGCTTGTTTGCAACCCGCATGATCACTGCGTTAGCTCCCGTACGTTCGAATCGATTGTTACTTATTTTGAAATTGAGAGATGGTGTCCAGTTGATGTTGGTGCTTGATGACCTTTTCTCATAATAAGAAGAATTAGAAATTCCTGTCCTGTCCACGTCATGGATATAGCAACTATCAATCTGTACCCCATCAAAATAAGTAGGCCTCTCACCATCATCACCAGCTATATCAAAATAAATACCTCCATTATGTTTGGTTTTAATGTTGCCGTTGATCCCATGTATATGCAGACTAGAAAATTCCAGGTTGTGAACCGCTCCATAATTTCTAGCAAGTATAAGAATTCCCGTTTTACTTGTCCTTTCCTCTTCAAGCGGTGAAGGATGTACTACATCCGCATAGTTGGTTATGTTAGCTTTTTCCCATTCATTCAAGGTTAGTCCGTTTTCTTCAATTGGGTTGTAATTAGTGATTTCAATGTCTTTAATTTCCCAATACTCCTGATTTGTGAGGAGTATAGTACAATAATGTTCTCTGGATGAATCTGGGGAGCAATTAGTCTGTCCTCCACCATGTATGATGGGATCATTTCCTTGGTCATAAGCCCCAATGACAATTGGGTTTAGTGGCACTCCGGAACCAAGAGGCATTAGAGTACCTTTCCATTGTTGATCCCTTTTAAAAAGTATCTGATCTCCGGCACGAAAATAATGCTCATTAATTTTTTCTATTGATTTCCAAGGCTTATTTCTGGATGTTCCTGAGTAGTTATCATCGCCTGATATAGAATCGATGTAATAAATATTACTACTGTTATTACAACTGGTAACTAGTAGCACGATTGTAAAGAAAATCGCAAAGAATTTTAATGTTCTTGACATGATGATTATGGAAAGAAAACAATCGACAGTTTTATTACTGCCGACTGTTTATGTTATAGGAGGTACGATTATTTTCTAGTTCGCTACAATGGTTACGTTATCTACAGATATTGCTCGTGAATAATTATCTACTGGTAAGTCAGCCTCTACCTTAAATACAATGTCTCCATTTTCATCTGCCGCTCCAGATATTGAATACTCGGTGTAAATAGAACTATCTCCTGTCCCATCTGTGTAAGCATGGTCAACGGTCGTACCACCAGAGAAACTTGCATCAAGTCCTCTCTCTGAGCTTCCATTGAGTCTTAGCCAATAGGTCACCGTAGCTGGCTGACTTGGATTCAAACCGCTAATACTGATTTCTACTGACGTACCAGGTCCCTGTATCGAGAATGCATTTCCACAGTTACCGTCAGAGTCGTCATTGTTATCTGCATCAGCTACACCATTATCTTCAGTACCGGCACAAAGTCCTCTTTGCGATTGAACTCTGGCTCCCTTATCCTCATTAGAAGGGTCACCATCGTCATAATTAGTTACTGTGTAGGCTAAAGTCAATCCTTCCAGGACTGAACCTGCAAGTTCAAGATCATCTGCGGTGAGTGCACTGCCATGTCCACTAGGATCGCTAGAGTCGCTTGGCTTACCCATCTCAAAATCACTGGAGAAAATCTCTGTTCCACTCTCTAGAAAAGTTGGTGGTGCTTCCAATATAGTAGCTGAAATACTGATCATCTCTGACAAATCACCCACTGATATGGTAATGGAACCCGTAACGGCACTTGGAGTGGCAGTCACGGCCGGAGCAAATGTGACTGTAACTGTGTTAGTGGCAGTAGCTACTGGAAAGGAACTTGCACTCAGGCTGAAACCATCACCTGTGACGGATAGGGATAAAGACCCGGTAACATTCTCACCTGTTATTGTAAAGTCCGCAGTAGTGGAAGTTCCAGCGGTGACTTCACCTAGCGAGATGGATGTCGTACTTACAGTTAACACTGGATCTGGTGCAGGATCATCTTCCCCGCAGGATACTAACATGCTGGAAGCCATTAATGCCACCAACAAAGCAAGAAATTGGAATTTACTCTGTCTCATAATTATTATTGTTTGATTGTTATTTTGGTTAGTATTCATGTGTGATTTTTACTATTCTTTAATCAGTTTAAGTGTTGTGCTATCTCCATTAAGGTTAATTATTTGGATCAAATAAATACCTGAGGGCACGGAATCCAATTGAATGGTAGAGGGTGCCGTTTGATCATTGAAGCTTTCTATTAATCTCCCTTGCATATCCAGGAGATTCACATTTCTTATCTCATCGCCTTCAATCGTTAAATGATTGCTGGCCGGATTTGGATAAATTTTAATCTTTGGATTATCCACAATATTTTCACTTGGTAATACTTCTCGCGCTTGCCGTGAACCCGAACTTGAGGTACTGACATAACTCACCAACAAGTATGGCCATAAATCTTGATTTGAATCCTCTTTGGTTACAATCTTGAAAGTTTCTGACTCAACGTTATCGTCTTTCAAACCAAAGGAAACCACCTGATCACTTTCGAATTCTTCTTTCGCATAATCGCTTAAATACACCGAATATGATTGTTGGGTGGTACCTTCTACATGGAAGCTCATTACCTTTTCATCCAGTGCTGGCTTGGTAAGCCATGTGATGGTCTCATCCCATCCATCTGTTGTTCCATAAATTGAAATATCCAAACTTGCATTACCCTCTTGATTAACCTCTCCTGTCATCATCAGCTTTGCGTCAATCAAATGGCCGGATATATTGGATAGGTCAAACTTCATGTAGCCTCTTCTGGTGTATCCGGTTGAATTAATCTCTTTTACCCTTATGATGGTTGCAGATCCATATGATGTGGATTCAGAGCTGCCATCTCTCACATAAGTATCCTCCGCTATCAAGATTGTATCTTGGTAAGATTGATAGCCGTAGATCATCTCCAGAATCTTTGCAGCATATCGAACTCCTAGCATTCTTTGACCCCTTGAATTAAAGTGGGTATTATCGGATACGGTCTCCAATCCAGCCGATTCTACATAATCAGTATTGGAAACCTGGGGCGGTAGACCTGTAATCATATTATTGAAATTTTGATTTTCAACATGATCCTGAGATATCTGACCAGCTACAAATGGGAGGTTAGGCATGTTCAGTGTATCTCTCAGATCGGCAATGAAAGCTTCAAGCTTACCCAGATAAGTCGAGGTGCTACTCTTGTCACTTTCACCCTGATGCCACAAGATCCCTTTGAGTTCTACACCCGGCATGTTCACGGCATGTTCCAATCGCTGATATGCAAGATTGAAATAATTATCACTTGCACCCTTGACCCAGGAGTTGATACTGGAACTACCCCTGGCGTTGACTACCATTCCAATGTCCCTTGAAGTAGCTTCCTGAACTAATTTTGCAAATGTGTAACCGTAACCAAGCCCCTGAACACTAATATCCTTGCGAATATTTGAATGGACATTTAGTGGATTTTTAGCATCTACCCACTGACCAAGACTGTCAAGCAGATATACATTACTGAGCGTTACAGTATCTTGATCCTCTATTTCTCCCCTTCCGGCAGTATTGGATTGACCAATGATTAAATACAGGTCCTTCACAGGATCAGTGGATCCCCCAACTATTAGCTCCGGAGCAATCCCTGAGGTGTTTTCTTTACTATAGAGATAAATATTTTTATTCAGTGTCAATGAATCTTTTAATCCAATAGATAAGGTATCATTTCCTGCCAATTGCTCAATTGCAAGCGCGGTAAGATCAATGGTGTACCATTGATCCGTAGTATTAAGGGACATTTTCCCAACGTATTCTGTAAGGGCTGGGGCATTATTCCATGTGATTGATTCTTCGTTCCAGTTATCTCCAGAGACATCATATGCGTGCAGATCCATTACTTGATCCGCTCTTCCATAGATTTTAAGTATGGCAAAATCTATCGCGGCAAATTGGGAAAGGTCGTACTTCAAATAGCTTCTTCTTTTATAATCACCTACCGTTCCTTCTTTTACCTCTAATTCCAGTGAATCCAAAATTCCATAGGCACTAGAACTGTTTGATCCACCTCTTATGTAAGCATCGTCAAGTGTTTCCAGACTAACCTGATTCGTTGATGCAATAGACTCATCGGAATAATTGGAATGCGTAAATAATATGAAGGCCCTGACCCTATAAGTGAATTTCCGACTGGAGAAATTATTATCATCATAATAACTTTCAACCCCAGCAGGCACACAATCAATTTCCAAAAAGGGGCCGTCCAATGCTTTCCGTTCTATTTTGAAACCCCCTTCATTATCTGATTGGTCATCCCAGGTAAGCAGGATTTGGCCATTTGATTCCAGGGAAGTCCTCAAATAAGTTGGGGCATTAATTGTAGAAGTGTCTGCCTCCAAGATCAGATAAGGACTAAAATCTGAAGTATTCTGAAGACTATGAATGTCTACACCAACTACTAAAGTATCCAGATCGGTAAGGCCAATGGTAATGTCACCATAAGAAGATTGTCCTGCGATTAATGCACTGATATCAATTGAATGCCATTCATCGGTGGTACCCACCGCAGTAGAACCATGATAACTGTCAACTTGTGGTTTATTGTTCCAATCTATTGAAGATTCATCCCAACTTTCATCTGAAGCTCTAAAAGCTGAGACTACAATAGAAGAGTCAGCACTTCCATAGAAATACAACTTGGCATAATTGATCCCTGAGTACTCGGAAAGACCAAACTTGAAATAAGCCCTTTTGGCGAATGATTCATTTGTACTTGATTTGACCTCAACTAATTGCTCTGTACCATATTTCTGAGCGGCGTTGGTACCTCCTACCACATGAGCATCCGCTGTGACGATCTCGGTATGAGTACCTGTGTAGTCTTCGTCACTGTTAGAGTAGTAATCCAGGATAGCCTTTGAATAGATGGCACCCACTCGATATCGATAGCTAGTGGATGCTATTACAGTAGTATCAGAATAGGTTGTTCCGACGGATAGCGTATCGATCACCTCATAATCCCCATCAGGAAGCATCCTTCGTTCTATTGCAAACCCATCCTCATTACTCGAATTATCCTTCCATGATAAATCAATTTGATTAGTTGAGACCGTTCTTATTTTCAGATTGGTTGGGGAATTCAAAGATACTGTGTCCCCATACACAACGAGATAAGGTCTAAGACTGGTTTGGTTATTTTCACTACTATAAAAAATCGCAGTATCAGAAGCATTCAGGTATTCCAGTATTATGGAGAAAGTCCCGTTTCCATTAGTTTCGTCAATAGCTGCAGACGCAACATCAACAGCGTACCAATGATCGACTGTGTTTATCTCTACGGAATCGATTATGCTACCAGCATCGGGGCCATTATTCCAGGTAACACTTCCTTCAGTCCAGCTATCAGTAGATGCCTTGAATACACCCATCATGGATGAGACATTGGCACTACCGTAGAAATAGAGTTTAGCATAATCAATGGTTGCGTATGCAGTCAAATCAAATTTCAAAAGTGACTTTTTCGGTGCGGTAGAGTTACCTGAAACTAACATGGTGGTATCTGGACCAAAATTGGTATCAGCATTGGCCCCACCCTCAACATAACTATCCTCCGTAATCTGTAACCACTCCGATCCCGTGGAGATTTCGAGTTTAGCATAGTCAGATTTCAATGTAAGTCCGAAGGCAATTTCATCTGCATTTTCATAAGCTCTCACTCGATAGGTATAGACTTGAGTCGGTAGGGCAGTGGTATCTGAGAATGTCGTTACGTTGGCACCTACTTCACCTACTTTGGAATAAAAGTTTTTTCCGGGATTTTTCCGCTCAATTTTAAAGCCATCCTCGCTACTTGAATTGTCTTTCCACCACAGGTCAATTTGTGAAGTGGAAACAGCTCGTCCAGAAAACTCAGTTGGAGTCGGCACAAGGTCTTTGCTACCACCTATGACCAAATAAGGGGCATTCTGTCCTTCGCTACTACTCAACTCAACATCTATTCCCTGTAGATCTAAATCCACTATTGCGAAAGAAAAAATACGGTTTCCATCCATCTCACTTTTAGCCTGGGAAGTCAAATCAATTTGATACCACTGAGTGGTTGAATCGATAGTCGCGGTACTTATTTCGCTTCCGACAGCTGGCTGGGTGTTCCATGTATCTGAACTCGTCCACTCATCATCCGAAATCTTGTTCGCGGTAAGTGTAATTGGTGAAACCGCCTTTCCATAGAGATAAAGCTTGGCATAGCTTACAGTCGAATAACCAGTCAGATCGAATTGAAAGAATGCTCTCTCGGTAGATACGTCTGCAACTCCTCCGGATATCCTTAGTTTATCACTTGCCCCATAGGAGAAGCCAGCATAGAGGCCACCCCTAACATACATATCTTCATTGGGAGTCAAATATTCCAGTCCTGTAGTTTCCTCGATCAGGTTAGATCCGAATGAGGTGACTGAAGAATTGTAGGCTTTTACACGATAGGTATAATTTGTATTTCCCTGTATAGTTGTATCGGAATAAGTGATAACATTTGAGGAGAGTGAATCAAGTATAAAAAAGGCTGTTTGATTGGTGATTTTTCTTTCTATAAAAAAACCATCTTCGCTAGATGAATTGTCTTCCCAAATCAAATTAATCTCACCAGTCGGCATCACCTGAGCAGAAAGATTACTTGGTGCTTCCAATGTTGCAGCTTTAGGTCGAACGTATAAGACTGGAGCATTACCGGCAGTTTTATCTTTGGAATCAAATGTTGCCAGAGATGTTGTGGTGTCCGACATGGTCAAACCCAGCGCAAGCGTCGAGCTTGAAGCTATTTGCTCCAATATACTGGATGAGATATCTAGAGAGTGCCAATCAGAACTAGTACTAATACTGAATGTGCCTACAGATTCAGCAATATCAGGTTTACTCAACCAGTCAATGGTACTTTCAGACCAACTTGTCTCTGTGAGATATACATCAATATCCATGCTGTATTGCGAACTGCCTCCGTACAGTCTCAACTCTCCGGTTTGAAACCCGTAGTTGCTATTTTCTGAAATATCAAATTTTATATAGGTGTATCGAGAATATTCATCCGTGCTGCCCAGTTTCACCTCGAGATCATCGCTGGAACCATAATTAGTATCTTCATGAGATCCACCCCATACATAAGCGTCAGTAATAGCTGTCAAGGTATCAGGGTCAGATAACCCGCTTAGTTGATGAACACCGATATCTACCGGTGAGCCATCTAGGATTTCGTTTTGATAATAATCCAAAGGTGGCAATGAAAAAACCTTGATTCCGGCAGTAAAAGCTGATGATCCCGTTGAAATTTTATAACCATCTTCACCATTACCAACATCGTTCAGGAGTGGATCCCCGGTTATTTCATTATCATCAATAGGCTTTTTTCTGTACTGATTCCCGTAATAAAGATTGTTGCTAAAAGTATTGCGCGTACTTTGACCTAAATCAAAAGTGGTACTGTCTCCTTCATTGTAAAAAATGTTGTTGACGAAGAAGGAAGCATCCGGCCAACCACCCCAGTCTTTCAAGAAAATTATATCATTATATGTCTTGTTACCATCGATATAAATGACATTGTTATGAAATTTTGTATTGGTCGCATTGCCAGAAACCTTGAAGGAAAAAGAATCTTCATTTTCATCAACAGCTATCCCATCATTTTCGATGATATTATATCTAACAATTGTATTATCATTAAATCCATTACTATAGTAAGGACCTCCGGTAACTAACATTCCATAATCATTGTCATGAAGGTAGTTGTATTGTATGGTCGTATTTTTCGTTTTATAGTCACTATCAAGGCCCCCCGAATCATGATCTCCTTGATTTAGCCTAGTATGCATGGCTTCATTATACTGCATCAATGCTCCATCAGTATTGAATACAAACGCTGCATTACCTGTCTCCTTAATAGAACAATGGTCAAAAATATTATTCTCAATAAGTGGATTTTCAGCTACTCTCAATATCAATGCGTTGGCACCAGTTCTTTCGAAATTGTTGTTCCTTACAATGAAATTTAAGCTAGGCGACCAATTATTATTTTCTGTGAACGTCCTGTCATCGTAATCTGAAATATTGGAAAGCCCAGTTCGGTCCACATCATGAATATGACAGCTATCAATTAATAAATCTTCAAAGTAAGTAGCTAGATGTCCCTGATTGAGGCTATCATAGTTAAAGATTCGTAGAAATATCCCGCCATTATTTTTTTGAGAAATTGCTCCATTTACGCCATGAATTTCAAGATTGATGAAATGCAATTGATTCACGGCACCCATGTTATTTGCTTCCACCATTATAGCGCACTTTTTAGAATTGCTCCCACCATACTTCGGCGGATTTGACATATCGGCGTAGTTCGATTCATTGTCACCTTCCCATTGAGCGATGGTTTGTCCCCCTTCCTCACTAGGATCAAAATTGGTAACCTCAAGATCCCTGATTATCCAATACTCCTGGTTATTCAGAAGAATTGTGCAATACTTAGTCGCTCCTGGCTCCCCTGTACAATTCACAGAACCATCTCCATTAATTGCAGGACGAACACCAGTATCATAAGCACCCAAGACAATTGGATTACCTGAGGTTCCTGAACCTTGTGGCATCAAGGTCCCTGTCCAGGATTCTCCCTTTCTAAATAAGATTGAATCTCCAGGCAGAAAAGTCTGCGCGTTTACTTTAGAAAGAGTCCTCCAGGGAGCACCAGTAGATGTTCCATGGTTCAAGTCATTGCCTGTTGTCGCATCTACATAATAATTCGTTGCAAAAGCTGTACTTGAAACGAAAAACAAAAGAAATATGATAAGTGTATTTTTCATGGTGATTAAGATTTACAGGGACACATTAATACCCCGGATTATTGCTTATTTCATTATCCAAATTGGAATCAATGAATGACTGTGGTATAGGATATAGTCGATCCCTTGCTGGGTCTATGTTCCCAGAAGCAACAGTATTGTACAGATTGGTGCGTTCGATCCATTTGGCATTTCGAAGCAAGGTGTATCGCCGATGCTCCTCAGAAAACAACTCTCTGGCTCGTTCGTCCAAAATCAGATCAATAGTTACATCACCTGATGTTATATTAGAAGCATTCGCCCTGTTTCGAAGTTCATTGATATAAAATGCCGCATTGGAAGGATCACCATTTTTGAAATATGCCTCCGCTAATAGAAGATAAGTATCAGCTAACCTCAAATAGATATAATCATCATAAGATCGACTTGAAATGGGATCGATATCATTAAAAGAATCCCACTTTCGCGTGTAAGGTCTAAACCGGTCTCCAAGAGGATCAACTGGAATGAAGTCAAGAAAAATGGAATCCCCTATCACTCCAAGTGCATCCGGATCTTCATCGATTAGAGTAAAAAAGGTTCTCCAGCTGTAAGCGTCTCCTCGATCATCTATGACATTACCCGAGCCATCGCGGTATAAATCAAGCTGGAACTTTGTCGCGGATAATCTCGTCTGACCTCTGCCACCTCGTTCAGGCACAACTGCTAGCCCAGGAGACCCACCACTTGTGCTACTATATTCACTCATAAACCACCTACGCATAATATTGTGGCCCTCTCCTCCTACTACTTCATATTCATTCTGGAACACCCATAGCACCTCAGTATTTCCTTCACTGGGGTTGATATTACCTATTAAAAATTGATCGCTATATGCAGACCCTGGAGAACTGGCATTTACACCGTACCTATTGGTTATTAGCGACCTTGGCCCATTTACGGCAGCAAGTGCAGTTTCAATGGCTCCAGTGTAATCCTCTAAAATGATTTGTAGTTCTGACAAATATGTCTGAGCTACCGCTCGAACAATTTTAGCATCATTCAAATGGGTCTCAGGAAGATTAGCAGCTCCAAACTCCAAATCCTCTAGCATGACCCGATAAATATCAGCAACAGGTGTTCTTTCCCAATCCAGTCGTACATTTTCACCTGATGATTCTTCCAGCACTAGTGGCACATCTCCAAATAAAAAGGTCAAATGCCTGTAGGCCCATGCACGAATCGTTCTTGCTTCAGCAATGATCCTGTTCAGGGTTGCTGTATCAATGTTATTTTGCTCATAGTTCTCCGCTCTATTGATAATCGTATTGGCTGTATTGGTGATTTCATACAGCCAATTCCAGGCATCTTCAAAGTAGTTTTGGGCCGCATTTGAAATGGTTTGAACTCCCCAATCATTTAAAAAGAGCTCCGCATTCCATGGTCTGTTTCCGTAGATTACATCCGTTCCACCCATCATCATAGAACACATAGGGTTATTTGAGGTACCAGATGGACTACCACCACTGGGCACGCCTGCTCTCTCCATGCGTACCAGAGCATATAGACCATTTAGGCCTGCATCAAACCCTTCCTCATTTACAAAAAGATTATCAGGGGCTATTAAATGCGGTAATTCTTGATCCAGAAAATCGTCGCTACACCCTACTGCTGTAAGCATAAAAGTAACAAACAGGATAATGTTGGATATGTCATTCTTTAAATCTTTCATTAAAAGCTGAAGTTTAGGCCAAGAACAAATTCCTTTTGAAGGGGTACTGAAAATTGATCGTTCAATTCCGGATCCAATCCTCCCCAGTCAGTTATCGTCAATAGGTTTCTACCTGTGAAATAGATTCTAGCACCATTTATGCCAGTGTTGCCAAACAATGAATTGTCGAAATTGTAGCTCAGCGTGATATCCTTTATGCGAGCAAAATTCGCATTTTCATAGAAGGCTACATTGAATAAATTGGCGTCTATACTATTGCGATGAAACGTATTTGACGCATTCTCAGGAGTCCAATGATCTAAAACAAACCAGTTTCTTCTTACTCCCCCGTATACATTTTCATCTTTAATGGTATTACGTTTGGTTATACCTGTTACCCCATGAATGAAAACATAAAGAGAGATGTTTTTGTAGGTAAATGAATTTTCCATACCCCAAATCATTTTGGGATCTCTCTGCCCCTGAATATCCCGATCATAATCTGCAGATATCCCAAGAATCGGGTTTCCATCATCATCAAGCGAGTTACTGATGTCCTTAACTTTCACATCTCCCGGCTGAGCACTGGGTTGCGCAGAGATTGTCGGATCTTCATCGGTCTGCCAAATACCATTCAAAACGTACCCATAGTTTACACGAATCGGTTCGCCAATAAATAATTGATTACCTACATCGTCCTGATCTTTTCCAAACAGGGAAACAATTTCATTTCTATTGAAGGATAAGTTCCCTGATATGTTCCAGTTGAATACATCTTTATTGATTGGATAGCCACTTAAGGCAAATTCTAGACCTTGATTTCTGACCTCACCCACGTTTTGTGTAATTGTCGTAATCCCGTGTACAGAGGGTATTAATCTATCCAGAAGTAAATCGGTAGTTAATGCATTGTAGGCATCAATTGAAAGTTGGAATCTATCTTCAAGGACACCTAAATCCAGTCCAATGTTAAGGGTCTGCGTTTGTTCCCAACTTAATTCATTATTTGCTAGATCGCTCGGTATAAATCCAGATGCGGTAGTGCTCCCATTAACATAAGAACGACTACTCAATCGAGCAAGATTATCATAAGGACCTACGGCCTGGTTTCCATTTACTCCAAAGGAAGCTCGTACCTTTGCAGAGGAGATGGCATCTACAGATAAAAAGTCTTCGTTACCAATATTCCATCCTAGAGCGACCGAGGGAAATACTCCATACTTATTGTTTTCTCCGAACCCTGAAAACCCGTCTCTTCTTACAGTGGCAGTAATGAGGTATTTATCCTTGAAGCTGTAGTTGAGCCTACCCATTTGGGAGACAAGAGTGGTCTGCTCAAAGTCAATATCAGTAACTGCTCCAATCGCCAAATCCATCTGATTATAAGTGAGTACGTCTGTTGGAAATCCTACTCCGTTTGTTTCTCTGTCTGAATAAATGGTTTTCTGGGCACTGTAAAGGCCTGTGAAAGCGATTGAATGCTCACCGAAATTTTTAGTGTAATTCAGCAGATGTTCAATTAGATAGTTTTCGGTTTTAGTATTTCTGATTTCCGCCTCACCATTTGAAGCAAAGCCAATAGCCGTATTTCTTCCCCAATAGGTTCCTCTTTCTTGTGCACCAAACTCTACTCCTGTGTTGATCTTATAGGATAGGCCTTCTACCCAGGGCACATGCCACTCCATGTAATTGGTCGTGAATACTTTATTATTGATATCATCGTTAATGGCAATAGTAGGCGCAAGTGGATTTCGAAAGTATTCATCTTCTGGCCATGGATAGATAGTGAGATTTCCGTCTTCATCATAAGCGGATGTTAGTGGGTTCATGAAGTACGCACCATGGTCCCCACCAAAGGTTGGATTCAAACCTGATCGATCGATTCTTGTGAGCTGAGTAGACGTTCCAAAAGACAGACTTTTAGTAACATCATAGCTTAGATTGAACCTCAGGCTTGCCCTCCTAAAAATATCATTGATGGATACCCCTTTTGCATCATGATATCCTAAGGAAATGTAATATTTAGACTTATCACTAGCCCCTGATACTGAAAGGTTGTGTTCTTGGCGTATTCCATTTTGAGTAGTTAAGTCAATCCAATCTGTACTTTTACTTGAATTTAAGACGGCTAATTCGGAATCGGTCAACTCGCCAGGTTCTCTCTCCTCCTTGAATTCTGCAAAACCCTGCCCATTATAGATTTTTGGAATATTGCCCAATGTGGTAATCCCGTAGTACCCACTATAGGAAATTTTAGGATCTCCTGTCAGACCCTTTTTAGATTCGATGAGAATCACCCCATTTGCGCCTCTTGAACCATAGATAGCAGTGGATGAAGCATCTTTCAATACTGTGATGGACTTTATATCAGCAGTATTGATGTCAGAAACGCTACCCGAATACGGAACCCCATCAAGAATGATTAATGGAGAATTGGACGCTTTAATGGAATTTCTACCACGAATCAATATGCTCATATCATTCTGCTCTGCTCCTGATGAATTGAGCGTTACAGAAACTCCAGTTAGAGCCCCTTGTAGAGCTTGATTAAAATTAGTATTGGGTTTTGCATCAATTCTATCAATTGAAATGACGGCAACAGAACCAGTCAAGTCACTCTTTTTTTGAGAACCATAACCCACAACAACAACCTCACTTAACGTCTCAACATCTTCTTTCAAAATGATTTCGATATTTGTTCTACCACTGACCTTAATAGTCTGACTTAGAAATCCTACATACGAAACCATAATTGACGCATCTGAAGCTACCGTCAATGTAAAGTTTCCTTCAAGGTCAGTAATTATCCCATTAGTCCTTCCTAACTCACTAACCGTAGCACCTGGTAATGGCTCACTATAGATATCTTTTACCTTACCACTAACTTGAATTTTTTCCTGTGCGTAGATATTGAAGACTACTGCAAAAAATAAACCCGCGACAAGGCTTTTAGTAAGATTGTAATTTAAAATCTTCATCATTTTCAATTACCGTGTTGTTAGGAGAAATAAATCGTCATTAATACGATCGAGACCAGCATCAATGCAATAAGGGCCATTCTCAGTTTAATTTTCATTCGACAATAATATGTAACATCATCATCGAAAATCACCAACAAATCGACCATATACACAGGCTAATTGATACATTATATTAGAATTCGTTCCACATTTACAGGGTATATGTTGTAATTTCAATAATATGCGAACTCTATATGTGAGCACTTTTATGAGAATGAAATGAAAAGCAGGTTCAAATTATTACTATTTCAATTACTTGTTTTATCGGCTTTTACAGTCAAACCCATGACATTTGATTCTTCAGATTCTATCTGGTTTGAACAACGATTAAAATTTTCCGATAATCCTGTATTCTCAATAACTCAAGATAATGAAGGCTTTATGTGGTTTGGTACCACAAAAGGTCTTTACCTATATAATGGTATTGACTTGAATTTTTATCCAATTAAAGCAACGGAAAGTCAATCACACACCAGTAACTGGATTTGGACAGTGCATATCAGCAAGACTGGAAACCTTTGGGTAGGCACCTCCAATGGCCTGTTGAGGAGAAACAAAAATTGCAATTGTTTCGAACAATTAAATCTACTTGACTATCAGACCGATTCGAATAGTTCGATTTGGGTAAGGAAAATATTTGAAGATAGTCTGGGCAACCTGTGGTTTGGTACCAACTATGGTGTTTTTGTTTATGACAATAAGAAATCAAGCATCATTAAATACCCTTTGAAATATGAGCTTGATCAAAATGTTGAATACAAGATTTTTGAAATATCAGAGATAGCTTCAGGAAGAATTTTATTCGCGTTATCTGACGGAATTAAGACCGTGGCTAATGTCATTGATATAAATAACAGAAGTATTGTCAAACAACTTCCTAAAATTCAACAGGTAGAGGGTGTTAAATCGATGTTATATATAGCTCAACATCAAAAGTTATGGATCGGGAGCCAATCTGATCAAATCGGGCTGCTAGAATTTGATTTCGTTAAAGACGAGATGAAGGAACATCATCTGGTTGGAAGCTCAGAGACCAATTCGATCAGGGTGATCAAAGATTTTCAAGATAGCACAGTTTGGATTGGCACAATGGATGGTATAGTAAGATATCATCCAGAGAAGAACAAGATGCGAAAATATCTCGAACACGTATCTGTAAGAGATATTTACAAAGATAAAATTGGAGGAATTTGGGTTGCCACATACAATGATGGCGTCTACTATTATCACCCTCAATCCAATCGATTTCAACACATCTATGAGTCTGCTCTTTTCTCATTACAAGGGACAGATCAGGTGAAACGCCGGAAAGAATTTATCACCTCTTTTGCTCAGGTTGATTCGAAAAGTATTTGGATAGGAAGCGAATATGGTCTCAAGCGTTACAACCCTAAATCTTCTTCATTTGAGACAAATGGCTTTGATTTCACTAATAACTCACTTGTTAATAATCGAATAAAATGCTTACGTGCGTATGACGACAAGTTATATATCGGCACGTTTAATGGGTTGAGTATTTTGGATCAAACCACAAATAAGACTCAAAACCTTAAACTCACAAAAGATCCTGAAAATCAATTTTGGAATGAGATCCTTGCCATAGAGATTAATGAGGAAAAAGTATGGATTGGATCGAATGGTGGTGGACTTTTCTTATATGAAAATGGTGAGCTAAACCAGTATTCTGATCATTTTAATAATTCAGCCAATCAAATCAATGTACTCTCTATTGATAGGGATAAACTATGGGTTGGTTCAAATGGAGGGCTCTCCAGCATTGATATTTCAGGTAAGACATTTCGAAGATTTTTGAATGGTGAAAATTACCTGTTTCCGGATTTTAATGTCGTTTCCATCGCAAGGGACAATCTTGGAAATTTTTGGCTGGGCACTGAGCATTCAGGATTGATCTACCTAGATCCAAAAACGGAGAAGTATTTCATTATCAATAGCGTAAATGGACTTCTTAACCCAAATATCAAATCAATTATCGTCGATCAAAATAATCAATTATGGGCTTCCTCTGACGCTGTGCTTTATCAAATCATTCTAAATTCAGATTCAAATGAAGCTCCTTTTACCATCAATGATTTTTCGATCAATACCGAGTTTGGTAATCCTACATTCAGCATCTCAAGCGCACTGAAAACGACTAACGGTGATATCCTTTTTGGCACTAGGCATGGCTTCATCAAGTTCAACCCTAATGAGATTAAAGCAATTCAAAAGTATCCTGAGGTGGTGATTTATGATATAGAAATTAATCAGGAATCCTTTATTAATTCATCTTCTCTTTTGAACCAACATGGCATATTCAATGAAATGGACATGATGAAGTTAGCCCATGATCAATCCGTTCTATCATTCAAATATTCTAGCCTTGACTACAATCAAAAAGATGGATTTTATTATTCCTATTTGCTAAAAGGAGTTGATAAAGAATGGAACACTATTGGAAAGAAAAACCAAATAAACTTTAACTACCTCCCTCCCGGTGAGTATACACTTCAGCTGAAAGCAAGTAATTCCTTTAACAAATGGGGAGAAAACTACAGCACATTTAAGTTCAGAATATTGCCCCCATTTTACAAATCTCCTATCGCCTTCTGCTGCTATGCATTACTTATCTTATTACTGCTCTATTTGTTTTACTATCAATCTTCTAAATGGCATAAAATGAAAACCGCTTTATCCCTGGAGGAGATGAACAAAAACAAGGAGTTTGAAGTGCACCAAATGAAGTCTGAGTTTTTCCTGAACATCTCTCATGAACTAAAAACACCATTAGCATTGATCATTGCTCCACTCAAAGACCTTTTAAATCAAAAAATTGAGAATGTAAGTATGCGCAACAGGTTGGTAACAATAAAAAGAAATGCTGATCGAATAGAAAATTTAGTCAATCAAATAGTGGAGGTTAAAAAATTAGAATCCTCAATTGGGAACCTATCTGTATGGGAGCTAGATATCAATCAGTTCATAAAGCAAATAGGTAGAGACTTCAATGAACTTTCAAGACTCAAAAACATAAATTTTGAAATCAAAACCAATAGTGATCTTCCAAAGATTTGGTTAGATCCGCAAAAAATGGAAATCGTACTCAACAACCTTCTCTTTAATAGCTTCAAATACACAGGTGAAAATGGCCGGATCAAGATTGGCACAACCGAGAAGATCATAGATCACAAATTGTTCATTGAACTCTTTGTGGAGGATTCAGGAGCCGGAATTGCAAAAGAAGACATTCCTTATCTGTTTGATCGATTCCAGAAAATCTCTCGAAAAAACAGAGGTATGTCTCTGGGAGATGGAATAGGTCTTGATTTAGCACAAAAAATCATCAATCTGCACCACAGCATGATCGAGGTTGTAAGTATACCTCAATCCTCCGATAGCACCGGACTGACCAGGTTTAGCATTGATCTTCATGTAGAAAATCTATTTGAACCAGATCAGGTAAATGAAGGAGATTATAATGGATCGAATAGCTTCCCCATTTCAACCTCGAACGAGCAATACAACCTGGTCAAGGCAGAACAGCATCATGAACTAGTCAATAATACCATTCTTATAGCGGATCCCAACAGGTCCGCTAGAGCTGAGCTTGGGATGGCGTTCTTTGACTTTACCCAAATCTATGAGGCATCCGATGGCATGGAAGCATGGAGACTTATGCTTGATATTTCACCTTCAATCATCATCTGTAATCGTGAGCTTCCAACGATCGACGGAAATGAATTGTGCCGACGCATTAAAGAGGATGACAGAACGTGTCACATTCCAGTAGTGATGTTATCAAACGATCTAAAAGAGGACAATTCAGCAGACGAGACCTATTGCCGACCCTTGGATTTAAGTCATATCAGAAAGAGAGTTGATTATCTGATAGAGCAACGCGAGCGTATTCGACATCAGATTGAAAAACAAACCATTTTAAGACCTCAGGAACTCTCTTCCTATGATGAAATGATGCTTGATAAGGTGGTTTCTTTTATTGAAGAAAACTTGGCCGACCCAACATTATCTGTAGCGAAAATTAGCCATGAGGTAGGTTTGAGCAGGACACATTTTTATCGGAAAATAAAAGCTCTTATGAACATGTCTCCAAATAGCTTTATAAGAACCTATCGAATCCGAAAGGCCGGACAGCTGCTAAGACAGAATAAACAAAATATTTCGGACGTCAGAATCAAGGTTGGTTTTAATGACGCTGACTATTTTAGGACTTGTTTTAAGAAAGAATTTGGTGAAACACCTTCCGATTATGTCAATAGCGGAAACATGAGAAGCTAATATGACTTTCATCATTCTGTGATGATCCCCCAATTTTTAGGACAGGAATAGCTCGTATTTAAGTTCTAAATTGGAGAACGTCAAATTAAAAGACAAAACTATAACAGATAGGCTTGAAAACTCTGGACCTTTTGGAACGATGTGTACCCATCGCGTACAAATTTCAGATGTTAATGAGATAGACAAAGAACTAAAAGGTTGGATGGTTGAAGCGTACGAAAAATCGAAATAGGCTACCAAACCTATGAGCAATAGAGCCCCCTTCGGGAATCTACAGCTCATAGCTAAACCGTTCATGCCATGAATACCCCGCACATTTTAGCACATTTGTTTTGTGCCAACGCCCTACCCTACCCCAAAAAACCAAAAGAGCTAAAATCTCCCTCCCTCATACAAATTCAAATTATTGGCA
>CAYGTD010000023.1:0-23354 GCA_964352725.1 uncultured Roseivirgaceae bacterium | reverse complement strand
ACGAGGTTTATCTTAGTGATCCAAGGAAAACTCAGCAGGACAAATTGAAAACGATTATTCGATATTCAGTAAAATAAATAATGTAGATTATGTCATTGGTCTCATTTACAAACCGAACTTTAAGATGAGATGAGTACTATTAGTAGTTTCATATTAGAGTTCGATGGTCAGCAAAAGGCCATATTATCCTTTCTTCACGATCGTTTGATTGATTATCATGGACTGAGGCAAGACATTAAATATAAGATACCTATGTACTACAACAAGTCGTGGGTTTGTTATTTGAATCCTATAAAGAAAAACGGGATCGAACTAGCATTCATAAAAGGCCATCAACTTTCTAATGATCAAGGCATTTTACAAATGAAAAAAAGAAAAATGGTAGCTGGAGTAGATTTTTATGAAGTCAATCAAATTCCATTGAAATCAATAGATGAAATTATTCAGGAAGCATTAATACTAGATGAGCTAGGAAAACGAATTATATAAGTCTTTTACCTAGTTTAACCGTAAGGGAAGCTCCCTAATTTTTAGTTTTTAGGATGATTTGGTCGGTATTCCCTACAAAATGGCTCAAAATCAATTTATATTACTTTTCTAACAAAGTACAGTTCCAGCCCATTGGAAAAGACATTATCATCTGTATCTACCCAAGTCCAAGACTTATTGGATCAAGCCTACTCTTGCCGAGGAAATGATTTAAAGAAAAGCATAGCCCTATCGGAAGAGGCTCTAAGCTTGAGCAAAGATGCTGATGATGTCCATTCAGCAGGCAAATCGCTTTGTCAACTCTCGCTTTTTCATATGATTATTGGTGATTTTGATTTGTCAATTAACATGGCAAATGAGTCCATTGAGTACTTTGAAAAAGTGAATGATATAAAAGGAATAGCAGATGCGAAATACACGATAGCTGGAGTTCTCTACAAAACGGACGATTTTAATCAAGGATTGACGTATTTGATTGATTGTTTAAAAACATATAAGAAATTAGGTGATTTTCATAATCAAGCTCGCGTGCAAAAGTCTATGGGCACGATTTATGAATATTTTGATGATAATAAAAGTGCCATACAGATATACAAAGAAGCGATTGAGTCAGGTAAGAAAGTAAACGACCTAAACCTTCAATCCAATGTCTATAATCCACTTTCAGGCATCTACCTGAATCAGGGTGAAATTGAAACTGCAATGAATCTCATTGAGGATTCAATACGATTAAAAAAACAAACTGGTGATACAAGGGGGCTTGCGTTTGCACTATATGGAAGAGGTAAAGTCTATCTGAAGACAAAGCAAAACGATCTAGCGGAAAAAGACTTTCATGATGCAATTCGTATTCATGAAGAAATGGGTGAAAAACTAGGGCGTGCTATGTGCTATCATAAGCTTGGTGCTTTATACATTCAAGTGGGGCAGCTTGATAAAGCAAAGGAAATCCTCATTAAAGCCCTTGAATACAGCAACAAGAATCGTATTATTCTTATCAAGTTTAGAGCTAATCTGCTCCTTCATGATATTGCTAAATTAGAAGGCAATTACGAATTGGCTTTGAAATACATGTCACAATATGTGCTAGAAAAGGAAAGCGTAATCAACGAGAAAACGACTAAACTAATTGAGAGCTATGATATAATTACAAAAATGCAAGCTCTTGAATTGGACGCGATTGCTCAAAAGGAAAAAGCAGATATCATTGAGAAAAAGAACATTGAGTTGGACTCTTTTTTCTACCGTATTTCTCATGACTTGAAAGGGCCAATTACTTCAATGATGAGTTTAGGTTATCTAGCAAAACTTGAGGTTGAAGATGAGACAGCAAACAAATTTTTATCAGAATTCGAAGGTCAAGCTACAAGATTAAACACCATTTTGGACGGGCTTTTGACATTAACAAAGATGTCTTTTAATACAGATTCAAAGCAAGAGATAGATTTTGAGAAGGTTGTCTATGACTGTATCTCCTCATATAAATTTCTTGAGAATTTTGACTTGGTTGAATTTAACATCAAAATTCAGCCAAATATTAAATTCAATGCAGAGTGGGCATTAGTGAATACCATTATTCAAAATTTGATTGAGAACGGGATAAAATATGCTAGAACAGAGGACAACAAACCTCAAATTGACATAGATATTTCGAAAAATGAAAATCACATCTGTATCAATGTAAAAGACAATGGTATTGGAATGGATGAGGAAACACAATCAAAGATTTTCAAAATGTTCTTTCGTGCCAATCGTAAAATTCAAGGAACTGGATTGGGATTACATATTCTTCATCGAGCTATAGATAAACTGAATGGTGAAGTTAAGATTGATAGCCAATTAGGAGTTGGCTCTCAATTCACAGTTAGTTTACCCTTGTAAAAGCTTTCCTATTTCATCCTGCATAGACTTCCCTGCATCTTGATTATACCATTTTTGTAGCTCTACTTGAAATTCCTTGTATGGCACTTGCATGTGATCTTTTCGCCATTCATCGTATAATTCTTGAGCGATTTTAGGCCTTGGGCCCCAAGTGAATTGGACATCAAACTGATCATCTGTAACGATCAATTTCGGAATAGATCTTCCCCCATTAGTAAGAAAGTCATCCATCAATTCAAGATTGGAATCTCGTAATACTATTCTTAGGTCAATCTGATTATTTAGCTCAGCCAAAGCAGATAATACAGGTACACCGTTAGCGGCATCTCCACACCAACTTTCTGTAATCAATACCCAGTTTTGATTCTCCTTTATTGATTTAATTTGATCGACTAAATCAGCATTCAACGTCACCGTTTTAGCTATTCGCTTACTTCTTTGCGCATTAAGTTTGGTGTAATATATCAGGTCGTCCTTCTGCTCGCCAGTCGTCTTTCCTTCTTTGGAGTAATCTTGTAATAACTCAGCATACTCAGTTGCCGAATAGGACTTTAAGATGGATGCTTGAAGTTTTTCTTTGGTGTTAGTCATTATTAAAATATTTCATCCAATACAGCAATATTTATCTGATGGTTCGGCCTATTAAAAAGAAAAGCCTAAAGTATCTTCTAGATGACTTTAGGCTTATTGACCATTTTATTAAAAGCTGATATTACATATGAATTGGTCGATTCTCGGTAGCTGCTAAAGCTGCTTCTTTGAATGCCTCCATATAAGTTGGGTGTGCGTGTGACATTCTAGCTATGTCTTCGGCAGAAGCTCTAAACTCCATGGCTGTAACGCCAGCAGCAATCATATCTGCTGCTCTTGCTCCTATAATGTGCACACCTAGAATTTCGTCAGTTTCTTTATCCGCTAGGATTTTCACCAAACCTTCTGTATCCATACTGGCTCTAGCTCTTCCTAAAGCTTTGTAAGGAAACTTGCCCGTTTTATACGCTTTGCCTTCTTCCTTTAATTGCTCCTCAGTCTTTCCAACTGAGGCAACTTCTGGCCAGGTATAAACAACTCCTGGTATTAGATTATAATTGATATGGGGCTTTTGACCCATAATAGACTCTGCAACAAAAACGCCCTCTTCTTCAGCTTTGTGAGCTAGCATAGCCCCTTTCACTACATCACCTATCGCATAGATGTTATCTACATTTGTTCTTAAGTGACCATCCACTTCAACTCTCCCACGGTCATCCATTTTCACACCAGCTTTGTCCAAGCCAAGCTTATCAGTGTAAGGTTTTCTGCCGATAGAAACCAAACAATAATCTCCTTTGATTTCAATCGTTTCACCTTTCTTATTCTCCGCTTTTACGGTGACGTTCTTGCCTTTTTTCCCAACAGCTGTGACTTTATGCCCCATGAAAAACTCAAAGCCAATTCCTTTCAAAGATTTCTGAAGTTCCTTACCCATGGTTTGATCCATGCTTGGAATCAAGTTATCTAGATATTCTACAACAGAAACCTTTGCACCCAATCGCGCATAGACTGAACCTAACTCAACTCCTATCACACCACCTCCTATCACAATCATATGCTTAGGCACTTCTTTCAATTCTAAAGCTTCGGTGCTAGTAATTACTCTCTCTTTATCTAACTCTATAAATGGAAGATTAGCTGGTTTAGAACCAGTTGCAATAATGACTTTTTCTGCAGTGATCTTCTCCTTTTTCTTACCTGCTATCTCAATCGTATTTTTATCTAAGAAACTCCCCATCCCGTGAAAAACATCAATCTTGTTCTTCTTCATTAGATAATCAATTCCTTCTACATTCTGCTTCACCACATCAGCCTTCCTACCAATCATTTGCTTGATGTTCACCTTTGGCTTACTGATATCAATTCCGTGTGTCTTGAATGTATGTTCCGCATTGTGGAAGTGCTCAGAAGAATCTAATAATGCTTTTGAAGGAATACATCCAACATTTAAGCATGTGCCGCCAAGCGTATCATACTTTTCTATAATGGCTGTTTTCATCCCCAACTGTGCACATCTAATTGCTGCAACATATCCACCAGGTCCTGAACCAATAACTACTACTTGATAATCCATTCTTTTTATATTTTTGGTACTAAGTATAGAGTACTAAGTACTAAGATTTTAAACTTTGTTTCAATTTGAAAATCAAATTTGAAATGGGAACTATTTCCTTTATATCTTCAAAGATTCCTCCTCTGATACCAATCCCATTCTTTGGGAAAGTAATGTTTGAGTTTCCAGTTCAAATGTAGAACCTTGAGCAATACCAAGAAATTGTCTAAACTCTCCATTGGTATTTCTTCCAGCTCCCTCTGCTATGTTTGATGCAATAGATACAGAACATCTTCTCATTTGAGATGTCAATCCGAATTTTTCTTCAGAAGGAAATTCTTTGGTTAATTCATATATTATGTATGATAATTCCATTGACTTCTTCCAGACATCAAGTTCTTTATATCTATGCATCTTAGTACTTTATACTTGGTACCTTTTGCTTTTCTATACTCCCAAAAGAAGTCGTGTTGGGTCTTCCAAGAGTTGCTTCACCCTCACCAAGAAACTCACAGATTCTCTTCCATCAATGATACGGTGATCGTATGAAAGGGCTAAGTACATCATTGGTCTAACTACTACTTCACCGTTCTCTACCACTGCTCTTTCCACAATATTATGCATTCCAAGAATCGCAGATTGTGGCGCATTAATGATAGGTGTAGACATCATTGATCCGAAGACACCACCGTTTGTGAGTGTGAAAGTTCCTCCTTGCATCTCTTCAATGCTCAGTTTGTTGTCCCTTGCCTTTGTAGCCAATCGGATCACTTCTTTCTCGATTTGAACAAAGCTCAACGATTCTGCATTTCTAATTACTGGAACTACTAACCCTTTAGGCGCAGATACCGCAATGGAAATATCACAATAGTCATTGAAAACCATTTCGTTTTCATCAATCATGGCATTAACGGCTGGCCACTCTTGAAGAGCCACACAACATGCTTTGGTGAAGAATGACATGAAACCAAGTCCTACTTCATTCTTTTCCTTAAACTCTTCCTTATGTTTCTTTCTTAGATCCATGATTGGCTTCATGTTCACCTCATTAAATGTGGTCAACATGGCCGTTTCATTTTTCACTGAAACCAATCGCTTTGCAACTGTCTTTCTTAGAGAGGACATTTTTTCTCTTCGCTGTTCTCTACTTACACCTCCGCCAAAAGTTGGAGCTTCAAATTGAGGTTTAGAAGGTGCAGCATCAGCTGATTTAGCCTCAACTTTCCCTGAAGATTTTTGTGCACTTTGAGCATCTTCTTTAGTTATTCTACCATCTCTACCAGTTCCTTTTACATCAGAAGCTGATATCCCTTTCTCATCCAGTATTTTAGATGCTGCAGGCGAAGCATGCCCTGTTGCATACGTTTCAGATCCGCTTGGTGAATTTGATTCTTGAGATGAACTATCCGAAGATGAATCGGAATCTGAACTTGTTGGCGCAGAACCTTCCATCACTTCAATTTTACAAATCAAAGCTCCTATTTCAAGTGTATCGCCCTCTTGTGCCACGATTTGAAGTTTACCTTGAGCTTCAGCTGTCAGGTCAAAGGTTGCTTTATCGGATTCTATCTCTGCTATAATTTCGTCTAGCTCTACAAAGTCACCGTCAGATTTCGACCATGTAGAAATGGTCACTTCTGTGATCGATTCTCCAACGGCAGGCACCTTCATTTCTAATGTTTCACCGGTTGCTTTTGGACCTTCACTATTAGAACTGGAAGTAGATTCATTTGAGGTGTCCACTTTATCATCAGAAGATTTGGATTCTCCACCTCCACTCGCACTTTCATCAATTTCACAAAGAGTTCCTCCAATTTCTAGCGTATCTCCTTCTTGTGCTTTTATTGAGAGCTTACCCGCTGCTTCAGCAGTTACTTCAAATGTGGCTTTATCGGATTCAAGTTCACAAATGACTTCATCCATTTCAACAAAATCACCATCACTTTTGGTCCATGATGCTACAGTCACTTCCGTAATGGATTCGCCAACTGCAGGTACTTTCATTTCTAGACTCATTATTTTCTTTATTTAAATTCTTAAATATCAAATGCTTTTTGCACCAACTCCTCTTGCTCTTTCTTATGTACTTTAGAGTAGCCTGTAGCTGGAGAAGATCCTAACTTCCTAGCCACTAATTCAAAGTCCATATCAATGCGTGTTCTAACAAAACTCCATGCACCCATATTGAGTGGTTCTTCTTGTACCCAGACTAATTTTACCTTCCCAAATTTCTTCAACATTGCGTCTACTTGATTTTGAGGGAAAGGATAAATCTGCTCTATACGCACAATAGCAATGTCTTTTGCCTTTCGCTTTTTCTGCTCTTCCAAAAGGTCGAAATATACTTTTCCTGAACAGAATAGGACCTTTTTCACACTCTTATTGGTCACATAACTATCAGGAATCATTTCCTCAAATTTGCCTTTTGTGAATTTTTCCACTGGAGATGAAACTCCCGGATGTCTCAATAGAGATTTTGGTGAAAAAACAACCGCTGGCTTTCTAAACTCCCATGTCACCTGCCTTCTCATTAAGTGAAAGATATTGGCTGAGGTTGTTAGATTCGCTATTATGATATTCTCATCGGCACACATCTGAAGAAATCGTTCCATTCTTGCACTTGAATGTTCTGGACCTTGTCCTTCATAACCATGAGGAAGCAGCATAACCAATCCGTTCATTCTCTGCCACTTGGTTTCAGCGCTTACAATGAACTGATCAATCATGATCTGTGCTCCGTTGGCAAAATCACCAAACTGTGCCTCCCAAATGACTAATGCATTTGGAGTAGCCATTGCATAGCCGTATTCAAAACCTAAAACACCATACTCAGAAAGCAGGGAATTATAAATTCTAAATGGCTGCTGATCCTTAGAAATATTATCTACGCCACAGTAAGGTTCATTCGTTTGAGAATCGAAGAAGTAGGCATGCCTATGTGAAAATGTTCCTCTTTTCACATCCTGTCCTGACATTCTAACAATTTTTCCTTCAGACAAAAGAGATCCATATGCCAATAACTCTGCATCAGCCCAACCCAATTCTTTCTTTTCAAAAAAATTGGCTTTCCTATCTTTTATTAATTTGTCAACCTGACGTAAAGTTTTGAATCCTTTCGGAACGGAAGTAATCGCCTTTCCGACCATTTCAATGGTTTGCTCCGTGATACTAGTATCAGGAGATTTGTCAAAGTCTTCCGCTTTTGATCTTCTCAAGTGCCCCCATTCTTCCTCTATTTTTTGAGCTTTGTATGGTAACGGATGCTCCTTGATTTCATTCAGACGATCTTGCAACTGGTCTTTAAAATCCTTGTCCAATTTCTTAATCTCAGCTTCACTTAGATCACCTCGCTGAGTAAGTTGCTTTACATAGACTTCTCTTGGATTAGGATGCTTGCCTATCGCATTATATAGTTTAGGTTGAGTGAATTTAGGCTCATCACTTTCGTTATGTCCATGCCTTCTATAGCAAAGCATATCAATGAAAATATCTTTATTGAATCTCTGTCTATACTCTACCGCTAAATTGGCACAGAATTGAACCGACTCGGCATCATCGCCATTTACATGTAGAATTGGCGCATCCACAATTTTGGCTAGATCAGTACAGTAGATACTAGATCGTGCATCTTCAAAATCTGTAGTGAAGCCAATTTGATTATTAATAACAAAGTGAATAGTACCTCCTGTCTTATATCCATCCAAAAGTGACATTTGGACACATTCGTAAACAATACCTTGACCAGCAGTAGCTGCATCACCATGAATCAATACTGGAATTGATTTATTCAAATCTCCTTTGTACTCATCATCAATTTGAGCACGTGAATATCCTAGCACAACTGGATCTACCGCCTCTAAGTGAGAAGGATTTGGAGCTAGCTTCACGTATATTTTATTTCCACTAGGTGTATCCATATGTGAATTGTACCCGAGATGGTACTTCACATCCCCATCTCCCATCGTCAAATCCACCTCCATATTACCTTCAAACTCACTGAAGATTTCCTCATACGTTTTGCCCATGATGTTAGCCAAAACATTCAGTCTTCCTCTATGTGCCATCCCAATCACGACCTCTTCAGCATTTAACTCTGCTGATTTAGTGATAATTTTATCCAATGCAGGAATCATGTTTTCACCCCCTTCGAGAGAAAACCTTTTTTGTCCTAAAAATTTAGTGTGGAGGAAGTTTTCAAAAACAACTCCTTCGTTCAATTTGGATAAAATTCTATGCTTCTCCTCCTTAACAGGATTAATATTGGCTCCTTCCGTTTCGCACTTATTTTTTAACCAATCACTGATTTCAGAATCTCTAATATGGTTGTACTCGAAACCAATATGACTTGCGTATACTTTCTTAAGCTTATCAAGAATGTTTTTTAATGTTGTTTTTCCTAAGCCTATTTCTGAACCTACTTCAAATTCTGTATTTAAATCAGCATCCGACAAACCAAAATCTGAAAGCTCCAATTTTGCTGTATGAGGTCTTCTTGGTCTTACTGGATTAGTATCTGATATTAGATGAGCCCACGAACGATAGTTATAAATAAGGTTTCTAACCGACATCTCTTTAGGAGTTGCCATTTCACCAGATGCAGGTGAATCCCCGTATTTCTGTTGTGCAAATTCAAATCCTTCGAAAAATTTTTTCCAAGATTCATCTATGCTTTCAGGGTCTTGCTTATATGCTTTGAATAGCTCATCTAAGTAGTTAGCATGAGCATTTGCGATGTAAGAATACTTATCCATATCTTATTGTTCTCAAACAAAGGTAAAGGTATTTAAGTTTCTTTAAAAACTGTAAAATCGTGTAGGCAAATATAAGTAAGTATTTATACTGATTAATCCTGATGGATAAGTATCCCTTTCACCAAAAGAAGCTGAGCTGCCACGTATGTCATCATGATAAAGAACCCAGCGAAGGGTAACTCTGCGTAAAACTTATTGATTGCTATCAATGAATCAGAAATAACAAATAGTATACTCCCATAAAGACTTAGCCTATAGCTCCATTTATCACAAACTCCTTCTCTCAATCGTGCTGTTGAAGCCATTACCATAATAATAATGCCATAAACAAAAATCGGGATCCGAAAATCCCCAGCATTTGGCAAAAGAAATTTAAACAAGACTACTCCATAGAGAATGAATGGAAGCACTTTAATTGGATCAAAAGTGAGTTTTTCATATGCAGACTTACTTAACACGATGATGTAGGTGACCTGAGCAAGCAAGAACAGTCCTATTCCAATCATGAAGTAAATGGTTTCACCTTGATACATAAGTGCAATATCTCCTAGCCATGAAAGAAGTAGAGCTAAACTTAGAATCAGTACCCTACCTGTTACTTTTCCTAAACTGGATCTATAGACGTAAAACATGAGCAAGGGCATCAAAAGAGGCTTAGTATAGGAGTTCAACTCCTCTGAAGGTATGACTTGCGCAACAAGATTAGCACCTGAAATGATGATATAAATCCAAAAAATGATGCGAGGCATAATTTTATTTTTTCTTAAAAATAAGATAAATAAATGCAGCATACGCAAGCACCCCGGATCCTCCAAATATATAAGGAAGGTTATTAATGTCTCCTTTGTAAAAGAATCCAGCCAGAAAAGCGCCCATTCCTATTCCAATCTCCAACGCCATGAAGACTGTTGAAAATCCTCTGCCGCGATATTCCTCTGGAGCTAGATCGGCAGCCCATGCAAAGATAGCAGGAGATGAAAGTCCATACCCTGCTCCAAAAACAAGTGCTCCTATTATGAAACTAAATGGTGTATCAGAAAAACCAATTAGTATTGATCCTGTCCCCACAATAGCCATTGCAAACATGAGAATAATTCTTCTTCCAAATCGATCTGACAAACTACCTCCAATAATTCTCGAAACCAGTGAAGTCATTGTGAAATAGGAAAAGAAAAGTCCTTTATTATCTATTCCCAAGGTCTCACTCATGTCGGGAGCTAAAGTAAGAGATGCCCCAAATGAAAAAGTAACCAGCAACATTACCATACTCGGCGTTATCACTGTCGGCTCATAAATGTCTTCGACTTTTATTTTAAGTAGGGAAACTGAAAAAGGTTGTTTTTTCTCAACTGTCTCTTTCATCCCAATAAGAACCAGAACAGACAGTAAAGCGACTCCAGCGCTGATATAAAAAAGCGTATCGATGGAGTACATATTAGCTAGCTCTCCACCAACGAAATTGCCAATACCCATCCCTGTCATCCCAAAGAAACTGAGAATTCCCATCCCTTCTCCTCTTTTATCAGAGGGAACTATATCTGCTACGTATGCAGCAGTTCCTGTGGGCTTAAATCCCGTAGAAAATCCATGAATAAATCGAATAAATAGGAAGGCATAAATATTCAGAAAGAATGGATAAAAAAGAGAAACAATAGCTGTCACTGCAGCGCCGAATACCATCACTGGAACTCTGCCCCAAGTATCAGTTAGTTTACCGCTAAAAGGTCTTGAGATAAGTGCTGTTAAGGTGAAAAAAGTAATATGCAGTCCAATATAGTTTTCTCCACCAAAAGTTCGCATAAAATCTGGAAGTTCTGGAAGAACCATATTAAATGAACCGAAGAACAAAAATGAACTGAAAGAAAGCAACCAGAAATTCAGTGAATACTTCTTAAAAAAATTCCGAAGGGCTTTTTTCATCTACTATTTTGAGGGCTCATTTTGATGCAATAAAAACGCTTTGATATAATCATTCAAATCTCCATCAAGCACATTCTGAACATCCGTTCTTTCAAATCCTGTACGAGCATCCTTAATAAGTTTGTAAGGGTGCAACACATAGTTTCTGATTTGCGATCCAAAATTGATGGCCTTTTTTCCAGATTCAATTTGATCTCTTGCTTGGTTTTGCTTTTCAATCTCTATTTGATACAATTGAGATTTTAGCATTTGCATAGCCATTGCTCTATTCGCAAGTTGAGATCGATCAACTTGGCAAACCACAACAATTCCAGTAGGCTTATGGGTTAGTTGAACCTTTGTTTCCACCTTGTTTACATTTTGACCTCCTGCACCACCTGATCTGGAAGTATGTAATTCAATATCGGCTGGATTAATTTCAATTTCGATAGTATCGTCTACAACTGGATATACATAAACAGATGCGAAAGAGGTATGTCTACGCCCCCCACTATCAAAAGGAGAGATTCTGACTAACCTATGTACCCCGTTTTCTGATTTTAAGTAACCATATGCCAGCGGTCCTTCAAACTCAAGAGTCACTGATTTCACACCAGCAATATCGCCAGCCTGGAAGTCAACTTCTTTCACTTTATATCCATTGGCTTCTCCCCACATAATGTACATCCTCATGAGTATGCCTGCCCAATCATTACTCTCTGTGCCTCCAGCGCCAGGTGTTATTTGGAGCATTGCGGAGAGCTGATCTTCTTCTTCACCAAGCATTTTCTTAAGCTCAAGTTCATCTAGAAGTGCTAATGATTTATCATATTCAACCTGAACCTCTTCGTCGGAGGCTTCACCTTCTGCTGCAAATTCACTGAGTGTTTCTACATCCTCGAGAGATGTTTCAACCCTATCAAAAGAGTCTGTCCATGATTTTAAACCACGAATTTTTTTCATGGTTTTTTCTGCATCATCTGGATTATTCCAGAAGTCTGGCTGTGCAGTAACTAATTCTAATTCTTCGAGATTTTTTTTCCTTTCATCATAGTCAAAGATACCCCCGTAGGGCGTTTACTCTGGCTTTCAAATCTTTTAGCTCGTCAGTTGTCATAGGAATAATTAGAGTGAATTGCGAAGATATATGATACTACAAATCAATTTTTCTAATCCAGCCAAATTTATCCTCAGATTGACCCATTTTGATTTGGGTAAGGGCTTCTAAAATTCTATTAGAAATCTTACGTGACTCGATTGGAGGAAGCTCATAGTCCATGTCTTCATAGCCAATCGTTCTTATATGAGAAACAGTGGCTGCAGTACCGATACCAAAAGCCTCGGTTAGCGTGCCTTTTTCAATAGCATCAATCAATTCAGTGACTTTGATTGGGCGCTCTTCCACATCAAGTCCCCAATCTCTGGCAAGTGTGAGTGCACTTTCTCTAGTAATCCCTTCTAAAATTGAGTCGCTTGTTGGAGGAGTTATAAGCTTACCATCAACTATAAACATAATATTCATAGTACCTGATTCCTCAATGAACTCATGCGTTTGACCATCGGTCCAAACAAGTTGATGATAACCTTGTTCTTGAGCTTTCTTGGCTGGATACAATGATGCCGCATAGTTTCCAGCGGTTTTTGCAGCACCAACGCCCCCTCTTACCGCTCTAGTGAAATGCTTCTCGATCTTAACTTTTACTGGCTCAGAGTAATAACCTCCAACTGGTCCAGTCAACACAATGAATTTATATGTTTCTGAAGGCCGAACACCAATGAAAGGATCGGTCGCAAACTGAAAAGGACGAATGTATAATGATGTGCCTGTCTCAGAAGGAACCCATTTTTGATCTAATTTGATCAATTGATCAATGGCCTCCATAAAAAGTTCTGTAGGAACAGGAGGCATGCACATTCTTATAGCACTTCTTTGAAGTCGTTTTGCATTCTCCTCAGGTCTGAAAATCAAAATATCACCATCCGCATTTCTGTGTGCCTTCAATCCTTCGAAAATACTTTGAGCATAATGAAGTGCTGCATTGGCCGGACTAATGCTAAGTTCTTGATAAGGAATTATTTGAAAATTTTTCCACTCACCATTCTCATAGTCTGCCACAAACATGTGGTCTGAGAAAGTTTTACCGAATGCTAATTTGTTAAAATCTATCTGAGATAGTTTGGATGATTGAGTCTCAGTAATTTGAATATCCAAAGTGTCTGTCATTCCTAATTGAGTTGCCGTTGAACATTTGTTTCTCTTAGCCTTTATTGGGGGACCAAGGAATTTCTGGGGCATTGAGCTGCTGCCCAATCGCGCGCGCAAAGATGAACAAATAATCAGACAATCTATTCATGAACTGTAAAATCACCTCTTCAACTTCATCTGAATTTGCTAACGAAATGATAGCACGTTCGGTTCTCCTACAAACAGTTCTGCATACATGAGCCCATGAAACGGCTGGATGACCCCCAGGCAAAATAAAATTTTTTAGAGGCGGCACTTCTTGATCAAATTTATCAATCCAAACCTCCAACTGTGCAACTTCTGCTTCTGTAATTTTTGGTAATTCGAAACCCTTAAATCCAGCCTCCGTTGCTAGCGCACTACCTATGGTGAATAGGTGCTCCTGAATCCAATAAAGCTGCTGCTTAAGACGATTTTCCACCTCTTCATGGTCTTTTAGATAACCAATGAAAGAATTTAACTCATCCACATTTCCATAAGCTTCAATGCGAAGGTCTGCTTTGGAAACTTTAGAACCACCTAGTAATGAAGTTTGACCCTTATCTCCTGTTTTTGTGTAAAGTTTGGTACTCATACGGCCATGCTGCCAGTTCTCACATTTTGGTTTACCTCATCTGTTTCGATGAGACCATCTCTCATTCTTACTATTCTATGAGAATACTCAGCGATATCTTCTTCGTGAGTCACCATGATGATGGTATTACCTTTATCGTGAAGCTCTGCAAACAAATCCATGATACTGTATGACGTCTTTGAGTCAAGATTACCTGTAGGCTCATCCGCTAGGATAATACTAGGATCATTTACTAAAGCTCTTGCAATCGCCACCCTTTGCCTTTGACCTCCTGAAAGCTCATTAGGCTTGTGATAAGCTCTATCCCCTAGCCCTACACCCTCTAGCGCTGCTATAGCCCTTTCTACTCTTTCAGAAGAATTATATCCGGCATACACTAATGGTAATGCTACGTTCTCCATCGCAGATGCTCTTGGTAAAAGATTGAATGTTTGGAATACGAATCCTATTTCTTTATTTCTTATTTCAGCAAGTTCATTCTCGGTCAAATCACTCACGTCATGATTGTTGAGAACATATTTACCTTTTGTTGGTGTATCCAAGCAACCGATTATATTCATTAGCGTAGACTTTCCTGAGCCAGATGGCCCCATGAAAGAAACGTATTCTCCTCTTTTAATATCAATGGAAACAGACTTTAAAGCCATGATGACTTCACTCCCCATTACATATTTTTTGGCTATTTCAGTAGTTGTTATAATGCTGCTCATATCTATTTATTGATTCGGCTAAGGTAAAAAAGATAGTTCGTTTGGAACGATCATTGACTAACACGTTTTTATGATACTTTTGGTTCAAAGAAAGTTCCAGATTTATGCTAACAATTTTTTTAAGTCTTTTATTCACTCCACAAATTTCTGAATGGGATTTACTCTCCACAGTAGAAATAGTCATGGGTTATGATGACTTTATGGGGTCCGAAGTTGAGCAACCAAAGTTTTCTGAACAACTTAAATTACGTGAAGGGACAATAGTTACACTCGAAGGGTTCATTATTCCGCTTCAACAAGAAACTGCTCAAGACTATTTTGTGCTATCCAGATTCCCATATGCTTCCTGCTTTTTCTGTGGTGCAGCTGGTCCAGAAACTGTTGTAGAAGTGTATTCTGAAGCAGAATTTAAATATACAGATGAGCGCGTCAGAGTAGCTGGAAAACTCCGACTCAATGATGATAATCCATTGCATCTTTTCTATGTTTTGGAAGATTGTGAAGTGAAAAAATTGGATTAATGGACAAAAACAGTTTTTTCAAAGATGTATTTGAAGTAGCAAAATTGATACCCAAAGGAAGAGTAACCTCCTATGGAGCAATCGGAGCTTACCTAGGATTAAAAAGTTCTGCTAGAATGGTAGGTTGGGCGATGAATCAAGCTCATTCCGATCCCGAAGTTCCCGCTCAGAGAGTGGTTAATCGAAGCGGATTACTCACTGGAAAACATCACTTTTCCTCTCCTACAATGATGCAAGAACTGCTAGAAGCTGACGGAGTAGTAGTCAAGAATGATAAGGTGCAGAATTTGAAAGAAGTATACTGGGATCCTATGATTGAGTTAAGTCTATGATTTTCTGATTATTAGAAGTCCTATGAAGGTAATCAGCCCATTGAGGATCAAAATTTCAAACCCGAATTTATAGCCATTCATCAGATCCTCTGAATTCAAATTAATGAGATAGCTGATCAGAGGAGAAGCTAAGCAAACGATTGGAACAAATTTGTCCCTCAAAGTCCATTTCGTGCCAATTCCAAAAGCAAACATTCCCAATAAAGGACCATAAGTATAACCAGCTGCAGTGAAAACAGAATTAATCACACTATCATCATTGATGGCTTTGAAAATCAGAATCACAAAGAATAGCACAATAGAAAAGCCCATGTGTACACTAATTCTTAGCTTCTTTTTCTCCGCATAATTCTCAGGTTTAAATCCAAGAAAATCGACACAGAAAGAGGTGGTTAATGCTGTAAGTGCAGAATCTGCACTGGAATAGGCTGCTGCGGTAATCCCAAGTATAAAAGTAATGGTGCCAATTGTTGAAAAATTATTCACGGCCAAACTAGGAAAGAGATTATCTGATCGATCAGGGAGACCAATACTGCTTATTTCAGCATATTGATAAAGTAGAACTCCAAGGCTTAGGAATAGAAAATTCACCACAACCAGTACTACACAAAACCAAAAAATATTTTTCTGCGCTTCACCAATGTTTTTACAAGTCAAATTTTTCTGCATCATATCCTGATCCAAACCTGTCATGACAATGGCAATAAATGCTCCAGCAAAAAATTGTTTGAAGAAATTTCGTCCGCTCTCCCACTCCCAGTTGAAAATAGTGGATCTACTGTCTGATAAGACATTATTGGAAAGCTCTATCCATGTCCATGACAATTCATCTTTAATGAAGAGAATGCTCACCACTACTGCAATGAGCATAAAAGCCGTTTGAAGTGTGTCTGTCCAAACGATCGTTTTTATACCTCCTCTGAAAGTGTATAGCCATATGAGAAGGATAGTCGTGAGGACCGATAACCAAAACGGAAGATCAAACGCATCAAAAAATGCAATTTGTAACACTCCTGCCACCAAAAACAATCGAAAGGAAGCCCCGATAATTCTACTTAATAAGAAGAAAAAAGCGCCTGACTTATACGACCAAAACCCAAATCGCTGCTCTAGATATGTATAAATAGAGACAAGATTTAGTTTATAGTAAATAGGCAACAGTACTTTGGCTATCACAAAATAACCCACCAAGTATCCGAGAACCACTTGAAAGTAATAGAAATTTGAGTTGGCTACTTCTCCAGGAACAGAGATAAAAGTGACCCCAGATAGCGATGCTCCAATCATTCCAAAAGCCACTAAATACCACCTAGACTGCCTATTAGCATTGTAAAAATCACTGGATTGACTATTTCGTGATGTGACCCAGGATATGACAATAAGTAAAAGAAAGTAGCCGAGTATAATAGCTCCAACAAAAAAAGGATTCATGTTTTTGGGGTTATTTGGAACTGCAAAATACATAGCAAGGTTGGTTTTAGTGCAAGTCAATTAATTTTGCATACTCATGATGATGAATACAGATTTTGAAATTGAAGAAGAAGTAATCACCGAGGAGATTACAGATGAAGAGGATCTTCGTGATTTGATGGTTTTTAATGATGACTTCAACACTTTTGATCACGTAACAAATACCTTGATAAAGGTGTGTAGACATGATCCTCAGCAGGCAGAGCAATGCACCTACCTTATCCATTATAAAGGAAAGTGCTCTGTTAAAAAAGGGGATTACGAGGAATTAAAGCCAATGAGAGAGGGGATCACCTCGAAAGGTATTAAAGCGGCTATCGTTTAAATGGAGTTTCCATCAAAGCTGGTTGAAAAAGCAGTAGAAGAGATTTCAAGGCTACCTGGTATAGGAAAAAAAACAGCTATGCGTTTGGCTCTTCACCTACTGAAGCAACCGAAAGAATCCACGGTAGACTTATCTGTTTCCCTTAAAGATCTTAGAGAAAATATAAAGTATTGTAAAACCTGTCACATCATTGCTGACACAGAAGAGTGTACCTGTCAAACAGCTTACAGAGACACCTCCGTGATTTGTGTGGTAGAAGATACACCCGATGTATTGGCAATAAGAAATACTGGTCAGTACAATGGCCTTTTTCATGTTTTAGGTGGAAGGATTTCGCCTATGGATGGAATTGGGCCTGAAAATGTCAAAATCGAATCTCTTATTTCTAGGATTAAGAATGATGATCAAGTAACGGAAATTATTCTCGCCCTAAGCGCTACAATGGAGGGTGATACTACCTCTTTTTATATCATGAAATTGCTAAAAGATCACAAAATAAAAGTCACTACTATTACACGAGGAATTCCTGTGGGAAGTGAATTAGAATTTGCTGATGAGGTGACACTTGGAAGAAGCATCACTACACGCACTCTATTCAATCAGGATTAAGTCGTTACATTTTAGGATATTTGCAGCCTCACCCATTCATTTATCAGATTAACCCTTAGAAATGAAAAACGCAATTTCCATTGGTGCTTTATTGGCAACTTTTTTATTATCTGCTCAGTCAGCTAATTATTATAATACTGCAACAGGTACAGGATATACGCTAAAAACTCAGCTATACGATATCATTAAAGGGCATTCAGATCAAGGATATGGAGCGCTTTGGACTTTTTATCAGACAGCTGATGTAAGGTCTGATGGTTTTGTTTGGGATATTTATGCGGATTGCGACTTGGTTTTCGGCACTGATCAAGACAATGGCTCTGGTGGCGGTTCAGAGTGCGATAAATACAATAGAGAACATACATTTCCAAAAAGTTGGTTTGATGATGCATCACCTATGCACAATGATGGAATAATGGTTCTGCCTACGGACAAGAAAGTGAATAATGTACGAAGCAATTTTCCATATGGAGAAGTAGTAAGTACAAGCTATACTTCTGGAAATATGTCAAAATTAGGAAGTAGTTCTACTTCTATTCCTGGTTACTCCGGATCAGTTTTTGAGCCTGCAGATGAATTTAAGGGAGATATAGCAAGAATATATTTCTACATGGCTACTCGATATGAAAATGTAATTGCTGGCTGGGAAAACAACTCAACAGAGTCAGATGCTATGCTGAATGGCACATCAGATCAAGCATACGAAGACTGGGTTATTGAAATGCTCCTTGATTGGCATTTGAATGATCCTGTGAGCACAAAAGAAGAGGATAGAAATAATGCTGCTGAAACATTTCAGGGAAACAGAAATCCTTTCGTAGATCACCCCGAGTGGGTTAATGAAATATGGGACGATGGCACCACGCCTACTATTACATTATCTGAGTCATCTTTTGATTTTGGAAATATAGATGCAGGCATGAGTAGTAGTTCTCAGAACTATACAGTCTCGGGTACTAATCTTAGTACAGGCGTTTCAGTTAGTGTTTCAGCACCTTTCGAAATATCACTAAATAATTCTTCTTGGAGCCAATCTGTGACTGTAACCGAGGCAAATGCTGAAACGGGAAGCAGCAACATCGTTTATGTTCGTTTTTCACCAACCACATCAAATGGTCAATCATATAATCAGTCAATATCCCATACTTCCACTGGTGCTTCCACTGTGAACTTGACTGTTTCAGGAAAAGAAGGAACAGCTTCTTCTGGAGGTGCTGATTTATTCATTTCTGAATACTTAGAAGGCAGTAGCAACAATAAAGCGATTGAAATATATAATGGAACTGGAAGCTCTGTGGATCTCAGTGATTATAGTTTAGATCGCTACAATAACGGATCATCAACATCTTCATTTTCAGTCACTTTAAGTGGCTCATTAGCAAATAACGAAGTGTATGTAATAGGAAATTCAAGTGCAGTTCAAGCTATTTTAGACGAATCTGATATTACAAATGACCTTACCTTCTTTAATGGAAATGATGCTATTGCATTATTCAAAAACGGTACACTTATAGATCTAATTGGAGTTATCGGCACTGACCCAGGAACAAGCTGGACAGATGGATCACATTCTACTGCAGGTAAAACGCTGGTAAGAAAAGAAACTATAAATGAAGGAAATGCAAATGGCTTTGATCCCATTACCAATCTATCATTAGAATGGGATGTCTATAGTGAAGACGAAACCTCCTACTTAGGATCTCATACATTTTCACCACCCGCGAGTGTTTTCACTTGGGATGGCTCATCCAGCTCTGATTGGAGCAATGTATCCAATTGGCAAGGAGGAGCAGTACCCACAGTAGCTGACAATGTCTTAATCCCCAATGTTGGTACGTCTCCAATTATTTCAGGAGATTATGGAGTTAATGGTCTAGAAATTGCAAGTGGAGCTTCAGTCACTATTAACTCAGGCGCATCTTTGGCGATCTACGGATCAGTATCTGGATCAGGAAATGCTATTGTAAAAAGAAATACAACAGGGAACAAAGGATATAGCATCAGTGGAAGCCCTATCCCTTTAGCAGCGATTCAGGATGTATCGCCTGATTTTGCACAAGGATATGATGCATCAGACTTTGTAGCTGCATCAGGGTCAATGAATCCTGGGGTTGGTTATTTCATAGGTTATGATGCTGCCTCCCCATCTGTCACTTTTACAGGGACACCAAATAGTGGAACTATCACAAAAAGTGTGACTTCAGGTAACTACGAATTAGTGGCTAACCCATATCCAGCTGCTATTTCTATAGAAGATTTTTTAGCTGAAAACTCCTCTACAATTACTGGCACAGTCTACTTCTGGGATGATGGCGGAAGTAATATAGGCGCTCAAAGAGGAGGAGATTATGTGGCCACAAATGGACTAGGTGTCGCGGGTACTAGCACTGCTAATTTAAGCGACGGAGTAAGCGGAATCACTGGATCTTCTCCCGCTGAAAATGGTTATATCCCTTCTGTTCAGGGTGTTTTTGTACAAGCAATAGCAACTGGAAATGTGAAATTCACACCTGAAATGCAGGCCATTGATGCGTCTGCAAATAGTGACGCAAATCACTATAGATCGACGAATTTTCAGAAAATCAAACTAGCGATTGCTGGAAAAGAAGTCTACAATGACATCCTCATTGGACTTGGTGAGGAAGCCACTATTGGAGAAGATTATGGATTAGATGCTAGTAAGCTCTCTGGAAATGAGTGTATTTCTTTCTATTCTATCCAAGAAGAAAATCATTATGTGATCCAAGCTATTCCATTAGTCGATTTTGAGTCTCGCTTGAAACTTGGCTTCTCTGTGTCAGAAGAGGGTAACTACGAATTCAAAGTTCAAAATCTTGAAAATTTCCCTTCTGACCTTTCCATTGGTTTGTTAGACAAACAGACAAAAAGAACTTTTGATCTTAGGACAGTCTCTAGTTTTTCCTTCGGTAGTGCTCCAGGTGTTTATGATGATAGATTTGAAATCTTATTTACTAAAGGTTCAATTCTGGGACTTAGAAATGATGTTACCACTTTTACAATAGAAGGTTCTAGCAACCGATTGACTTTAGGATATGAGTCTAATGAAGTAGAAGTGCTTAAAATTTACACTTTAGGAGGAAAAATGGTATTTAATCAACCAGTAAAATTTGATAACAACAATGCTCAAATAGAGGTAGATTTAAAAGAAGATCAGACCTATGTACTCCGATTGAATAATGAATCAATCAAATTCACAATCAAATAATTAGTCCTTTCTTTTACCTACCATAAAAAGATTGAGAGATAGCAGAATCGCTATTCCAAAAGTGAGAATCATAAAAATCCATCTTGGATTTCCTTCATTATACGTTTTCATGAAATACATAATGCTCAACACAAGTGTAAATAGTACACCAACATAAGCGATCGCTCTCAAAGATTTAGGATTCATATTCGTAAATATAGAGACACACTTTGGTCTCCATGAAGATAATCGCATCTCAACTTCATATTTTTGTGGAGATGACAACTTTTATTGAATTTCTATATTCCAGATTTCTTCTAAGTGATGGTGTTTCCATTGATACGAGAACAATTGAAAAAGGGAATCTATTTTTTGCTATTAGCGGACCAAATTTTAACGCGAACAAGTTTGCTAAAGAAGCGCTAAGCAAGGGAGCTGCCTATGCTGTGGTAGACGATAAAGATTATCAAACGGATGAGCGAATTGTACTAGCAGAAGACTGTTTAAAAGCATTGCAAGATCTAGCCGTATTTCATCGAAAGAGATTTAAAAAGCCCGTTCTTGGAATTACTGGATCTAATGGAAAAACAACGACAAAGGAACTTATCACTAAAGTTCTTTCGAAAAAATTTATAGTTCACGCCACAAAAGGCAATTACAATAATCACATTGGTGTTCCTCTCACACTTTTACACATACATCCGCAGATTGAAATTGCTATCATAGAAATGGGTGCCAATCATGTGGGTGAGATAGAGCAACTATCTCAACTAGCCTTGCCAACACACGGAATGATCACCAATATTGGCAGAGCGCACACAGAAACTTTTGGTGGTGTAGAAGGTGTAATAAGAGGGAAAAGTGAATTGTTTGACTATTTAAGGAAAACTGAAGGAAAGGCATTTGTCAACATGAATGACAAAGTACTTTCCAATATGAAAAAACGCTTTGACAATCCCATACTGTTTCCAACAGATGACCTCCAACTTGTTAACTCTGTTCCATACCTTGAAATCCAGCTTGGAGATCAATTGTGCCAAACAAGTCTTACAGGAAAATACAACTTAGGCAATATTGGAGCTGCGATTGCTGTCGGTAGAGAATTTGGTGTCTCCGATCAAAAGATATTGGAGGCTCTTACTTCCTATATTCCTGAAAATGCTCGATCGCAAATCATTCAGAAAGGTGATGTAACCATTATTTTAGATGCCTATAACGCCAATCCTGATTCAATGAAAGCTGCACTTGAAAGCCTTGCTGATCAAAAAGGAAGAAAAGTGGCCATTTTAGGAGACATGAATGAGCTTGAAAATCCCGATGAGTCACATATGGAAATTTTAGAAATCGCTTCTAGCTTAGGTATAGAGTTAAAAACAATTGGTGATAAAATAGGGCGAGTAGCAGAGCCCTCTTCTCATTTTTCATCGAAAGAGGAACTGGTGAAAAATGTAATCTCAGAAAACTTTTCCAACACTACTGTCCTTTTAAAAGCATCCCGTTCGATCAAATTAGAAACGATACTAAACAGCATTAACTAATGGACATTCAATTTGCCCTCGATTTTCTGTCAGATCTATCCAAAAACAATAAAAAGGAGTGGATGGATGACAATAAAAAAAGATATCAAGAAGCCAAGAGTCAAGTTATTGAATTGGTAGCTGAAGTCATTGAAAAAGCATCTGCATTTGATCCTAACCTGATAGGCATAGAACCTAAGAAGACGCTGTTTAGAATTAATAGAGACATACGGTTTGGCAACAATAAAGACCCATACAAGACTAATTTTGGTGCGGCCATTGTAGACGGTGGAAGAAAGTCAGGCAATGCAGGCTATTACCTGCACATAAAACCGGGCGAAAATATGATTGGAGGTGGCATTTATCAGCCAATGCCCGAAAACATTCAAAAAATCAGGCAGGAGATTGATTATAATGGAAAAAAGTTGAGATCAATCATTGAGGAAAAATCATTTAAAGACTTTTATGGTGATCCTTATGGAGAGGATAAATTAAAAACTGCTCCAAAAGGTTACCCAAAAGATCATCCTGATGTGGATTTGCTCCAATTAAAACACTACGTTTTCATGAATAAAGTATCGGACAGCAAGGTAACGTCGGCTTCATTTTCGAACGACATAGCCAAAGCATACGAAATACTTTATCCATTTAATCAATTTTTGCAAGAAGCAATACAATAAAATTTATCTATTGCAAAAGATCTATCTAACTGACATTAAATCAAGGCGTCATTCCTGACA
>CAYGTD010000022.1:22492-23436 GCA_964352725.1 uncultured Roseivirgaceae bacterium | reverse complement strand
GATGGGCTTGGTCAAATTCTTTCCACTGCCCGATTAAGCATTTCGTCACTTGATGAAGATGAACAAAATCAAAATGTTCAACATACACTCAAATTGATCGATTCTGCGGTGGATGAAACAAGGACGATTTCGCACAACATGATGCCAAATGCTTTGGTATCCATTGGGTTAGAGGCAGCTCTTCGAGACTTGGTGAGAAATGTTAATCAATCTGGAAGTATTGAAGCAGATATTGAAATAGATCAGCTGCCAGTGATAGAAGAATCAACCTCCGTTGCGATTTATCGAATTGTTCAAGAAACCATCAATAATGCCTTAAAATATGCTAACGCAACTGCAATTAAAGTGAAAGTGGAGGTGAATGGGGAAATGATCTTAACCTTATCCGATAACGGAAGAGGATTTGATACCTCGAACATTGAAAATAGTGGAGGGATTGGTTGGAAGAATATCTACTCTCGCGCTGACTTAATAAATGGAAATGTGTCAGTTTTTTCTAAATTAGGCGAAGGAACTACCGTAAAAATCACCCTACCAACTCATGAATCAAGTAAAGCTACTACTGGTTGACGATCACGAAATTTTTCTTGAAGGACTGGAAAACCTACTCTCAAATTCACCAGGTATAGAAATACTAGGTAAGGCATTTGATGGAGAAAAAGCTTTTGAATTCATTCAAGAGCAGCAGCCAGACATTTTGCTGACTGATCTCAATATGCCAAAGATGGACGGTATGGAACTGGTGAGAAAAGTAAAAGAACGCTTTCCAGAAATAAAAATTTTGGTATTAACCATGCACAATGATCGACCTACTATTTCAGAAATCATGATGGCTGAGGCCGAAGGTTATGTATTGAAAAACAGTAGCAAAAAGGAACTGTTAACAGCGATTGAAAAAATTTCAGAAGGAAGTACTTATTATTCCAATGAAGTCATGAGTATTC
>CAYGTD010000022.1:0-22482 GCA_964352725.1 uncultured Roseivirgaceae bacterium | reverse complement strand
AGCTAGAAGCTGAGCACATGCTTACCGAGCGTGAATTGGAGATCCTTGAGTTGATTTCACAAGAAAAATCCAGTAGAGAAATAGCAGAAGATTTATTCATTTCCATTAGAACGGTAGATACGCATAGAAAAAATCTCCTCAAAAAAGCCAATACAAACACTGTCATTGGTTTGCTGAAATTCGGTGTGCACTACGGATTAGTGAGTATGAACTAAAATGAAAAACTCAGGGAGTTACCCCTGAGCCAATCATGAAGACTTGATAATGTATCAAGCAACTTCTATGTTTATGCAATAGTTCTGAATCGGATCTATTTCATGTCTTTCATTCGCTGTGCCATTTCCTTCAATCCAGCCTTTTTCGCTAAATCAATGGCGGATTCACCAAGCGTGTTTTTCAATTTGACGTTTACCTTCATGTCCAACAAAGCTTCAGCTATAAAAGGTTTGTATGGCTTCCCATATAAGCCAATAGCGATCATCAATGGCGTGTTGGCTCCAAGTTCATCGCTATTTTGTCTATTAGCGTCACAACCTCCAAACAAGAGTACGTTTAGCATTTCTGCTACTGTGCCATTTCTTTTTGCATCCATGTTAGATAGCCAATCTGGAACCTTTGTCCCTGCTTTCTCATAAGCAGGTATTATGGTAGACCAATTGGTTTGCCTTTGCTCTTTTGTCATTCCAGATAGAGCTAAGGAGTGAACATAGTTAGAGCTATCAGCATAAATGGAATCCAATTTGGCACCATTATCCTTTAGCAATTGCAGACATGGAACGCAGTTGGTTTGCAAAATAACTATCTGCGTAGGATTCATATTGTATAAGGATGATTTGGCATCAGGATCGGCACCAGCAGTCAGCAAAAGATCCATCACTTCAAAAGAATAATGGTTTGATGCATTGACAAGTGCGTTTCCATTATCTCCGTTGGGATTAGCTCCTTGAGCTAACAAATACTTCACTACTTCTGGACAGAAAAACGCCGTGGATAGGGAATTTCCTCCACTGGAATTAAGGGCGTTTACGTCAGCTCCTTTTTCCACCCATTTTTTGACTCCATCTAAATCGCATGCGGAGCATGCTGCCCAGAGTTTATCATTATTGCCTGCAATTGAGTCTACGCTCATTAGGCCAATCATCCCTATTATTAATATAATTTTTGCTTTCATGATCTTAATTTTTTGGTATTGATTGTTTCATTTATTTTTTAGCAAAAGCTTTGTCGAAATACTCTTTCATTCTAAGAGTCATTGCCTCTACAATATTGCTGTATCCATCCAAATCAATTTGATTGGTCTCTGGTTTCTTCTTATTGGTTTTTTGAATAGGCACTTTCACATTTACGCGTGTCCCGATGTACATCTGCCCAGGGAAGTAATTGAACTTACTATCCTTACCTTCTGGCAAGGTTACAGGGTTAGGCCCAAACATCTGCATATTCACGTTTTGAAGGTATATTTCTCCTTCTTTAGGAGTATAAATAGTAGAATAGAAAAAAACGACTGCATCTACACCAAGCGCCTCTGTCAATCTATTTATTGAAGTAATTTCCTTTCCTATTTTGGCCATGACCCATAGTTGGCCATCAGATACTTCCGCTTTGTAAATAGGAAAAAGCCCTTTCTTCACATAGTTTGCGAAAGGCTCATCTGTTGTAGGTATAACTTGATAGCCTTCTGGATATGCATATACCGATTCATGACCCCTGCCACTGTTAAGCATGCCTTGAACCGTGCTATTAAAGGTGGAGCGCTCCACTTGGTAGTTTTCATAAAATGCTTTCTTTTCATTGGTATCCAAAAATTCCTCTGGCTCCAATAATTCCATACCCATTTCCTTGAAATTGGATTTTAATACTTCTATGGCACTATAATACATTCCTCCAGAAATGAAACCAGCGTTACCTTTTGTGTTCCTCTTTTTAGTGGTAGTAGTGGTGGTGGTGGTTGAAGTATAATAACCATCAGTGGTTTGTTTACTTGTCCAGACCTGAGTAAATCCAGGATCAAATGTGAAGAATGAAACAAGTGCTACTTTCTTCGGAAGTTCCTCTAACATTTTAGGATTGAGTGTATAGCCCGTTCCATTTTTATAGGCACGCCCTTCTAGTGGCATATCCAATTTTACTTTGATCTTGTCTACATCAGAGGCAAATTTGGGCAACTCTGATTGAGCTTTCGCGAGTATTGACAATCCGATTGCCAATACTGTTAAGGTGATTTTTGTGTTTTTCATGATTGTGAATTTTTGTTGGTACTAAGTTGGGTTTTGATTAATCTGTTTTCAATCCGCACAAAAGCGGAAATTGTATCAGTAGTATTAGGTAGTTAAGTGATTTAATCAGTAACGCTACGGATAGGATTGGGGTACTTCTAGGTATTTAAGAGAGCTATTTTCTGACAGATTTTTGGCTAAAAATCATAAAGACATTAATTATGAAAGAAAAAATCACACTTGCTATTATTGGAATAGCCATCGCATTTTCTTCATTCTCACAGTTAGACGATATCTATGAAAATAGAAAATGGGACATCTTCGTTAATGCAACTTCCTTTAGTTATGAATCTGGGGTCGTAAAAGAGAACTTCAATTTTATCAAACCATTTTTTATGAGAATTGGTACGGATAAATCAGAAGCAGGAAAACCACATTTCAGTTGGCATATCCCACTAGGATCAGATGCAATGTGGGCAGCCATCATGGGATCTGATGAGGACAGCAATATCAACAGTCTTGATCAATTCGATAGCTATGGGATCAGTAGCGGTATACTTGGGTTATTTCAATTGAAATTTAATGTCATTGGCTCTGACAATATGGTAGCTGCTGTTGGCGTAGAATTTGGAGATATTGCTATTGGGGATGGATGGAATGCCGTCGTGGGTCCAAGTATACTTGTTGAAAGAGCCATTTCTAATTCAATAGCAGTGGGCATAAACATGAGCTATTCAAAAGGAGTTGCGAGCACGGATGACGCACTGGCTGATTTGTGGGTGACGAGTATCTACCCTAGACTCCTCTTTGAAAGTGGATGGTATATTGAAGCGGGAATTATGACAACTAATGAAGTGAATTTCGCAAAATACTCTAGAATTGATATCAACTTCGGTAAATCTTTTCCCTGGTAGTTAGCATTTCTTTGCCATTAAGACTTCCGAAGTTTTGAAAACTTCGGAAGTCTTTTAGATATTTTAGAATCAATCCTTGTGCACATGCACATCCATTTGTGGGAATGGAATGCTTAATCCAACCTCATTGAATTTATTGTACACTTTCTCATTCATATCAAATTTGACAGGCCAGTAGTTAGCGGCTTCCACCCAGACTCTTACCACAAAGTTTACAGAGCTATCTCCCAATTCTGATAGAGCAATGAATGGAGGAGCTGGATCAGAAATAATACGTTCATCTGCATTGATCAATTCCATTAAAGTATCTCTGGTCTTCTGGGTACTATCGCCATAAGCAACTCCAAATGTAAAATCCACTCTCCGTTTTGGTTCCGTGGAGTAATTAGTAAGAGCTGAATTTGCTAGACCTCCATTTGGAATAATAATGGTTTTATTATCAGGTGTTTTGATAAATGTATTAAAGATTTGAATTGCATGTATAGTGCCAGAGTGACTTCCAGTATCTACCCAGTCTCCTACTTTGAAAGGCTTGATGAGAAGTATAATCACACCTCCTGCAAAGTTTTGAAGTGTTCCTTGCAGCGCCAATCCGACGGCTAAACCAGCAGCTCCCAATACGGCAACAAAACTAGTAGCCTCTATGCCTACCATTCCAATAACAGAAATGAAAAGCATAATTTTCAAGATGGCACCAAGTAATGATTTTAGGAACGGGCTCAATGAAGGATCTACATTCCTTTTGTTCATCGCCTTTCCAAAGGCACGAACTACCATACCTATAATCCATAAGCCAATTATGAGTGTTAAAATGGCGGTTACAACTTTAGGTCCCCAGGTCCAAGCTATATCTATTAGCTGTTCAGAATATTTATTCGCATCAGCTGCGATTTCTTCAATTTCTTCCATATTTTTTTTAACAGTTAGATTAAGAAGCATCAATTTATAACAAAAAAAGACCTCTCACATAATTGAGAACTGATTTTCCAGACGCAATTGTTAATCAATTGTCCAATTTCAAGTTCGATTCATTAAAAATCCTATTTTTGTCGGATTGCGAAAAACCTAACAAACAGATTCAATGCGAGAACTCAATGATTTTCTTTCCTTAATTGATAGCTACATTGGTAGCTCAGCTTGGTTTCCTTATGCACTTTTAGGAACTGGACTGTTCTTTACCATTTACTTGAAGTTTCCTCAAATCAGGTATTTCCGATTTGCTTTCAAAGTAGTAAAAGGAAAATTTGATAAGGACGATGATGAGGGAGATACAAATCACTTTCAGGCATTGACCACCGCGCTTTCCGGAACAGTCGGAACAGGAAATATTGCTGGTGTTGCATTAGCCGTTCACATTGGTGGGCCTGCAGCTGTATTCTGGATGCTAATGACAGCAGCAGTAGGTATGTGTACAAAATTTGTCGAGGTAACTCTTTCGCACAAATACAGAGAAAAAACAGCAGATGGCACAATGGCAGGAGGCCCTATGTACTACATGAAAAACAAATTGAACATGGGCTGGTTAGCAGCCATTTTTGCAGGAGCAACTGTTCTGTCTTCCTTTGGTACAGGTTCTCTTCCACAGATCAATAGTATTGCGGATTCGTTGAATGCTACTTTCGGCTTGGATGAGATGCTTGTGGGCGGTATACTAGCTGTACTTCTTGGGCTAGTGATTATTGGAGGGATTAAGAGAATAGCAGCTGTTACTTCTCGATTGGTTCCTGCAATGGCAGCTATCTATTTCATTGGAGCATTCGCTGTAATTTTCTACAATATTGAAAACATCATACCTTCATTCGTTTCCATTTTCGCTGATCTATTTTCTGGCTCTGCTGCTACAGGTGGATTCTTGGGAGCTACTATTGCCTTCGCCTTTAGTAAAGGTGTTGGTAGAGGTTTGTTCTCTAACGAAGCTGGTCAGGGTAGTGCGCCAATCGCTCACGCAGCAGCAAAAGGTCATGAACCCGTATCAGAAGGTTTTGTGGCGATACTTGAGCCATTCATTGATACGATTGTAATTTGTACTGTAACTGCTCTTGTTCTTCTTTCTTCTGGTGTTTGGAAGGAAAAACTCAATAATCAGTTTGACTATACGGATATGTCTATTGTTTCAGGAACCTATACAGATCTAACTGATGAGGGTAAACTTGAATTATATGGACACATCAGCGAAACCAACTCACTTCCTCTATTTAATGGATCACTTGATGTTGTTGATGGCGTAATTCAAAATGATGTTTCTATAATAAACGCTAGATCATTAGCTGAGGAAGTTAGAATTTTGAATAATGAGGAACCAGTTTCTGGCTCAGTTAATATCATTGATGGAAAACCTGAAAATTTAGATTTTGTCTTTGAAGGAAAATCACTTGTGCACAGTGCTCCGCTTACGGCAGAAGCTTTTACAAGAAGTTTCTTCGGAGAATCTGGAAAATACATTGTATCAATTGGTCTTCTGATGTTCGCATTTAGTACTGCCATAAGTTGGTCTTACTATGGCGATAGAGCCATGACATATCTCTTTGGCCCTAAGTCTGTGAAATATTATAGACTAGTCTACGTAGTTGCATTCTTTGTAGCATCCTTTGCGGATACTACCATTATATGGACGCTATCAGGAATCACTATTGCTGTCATGACGCTCCCTAACTTGGTTGGTATTCTGTTACTCCGAAAGGATATGAAGCAAACCATTGCTGATTATTGGGATGGATTTAAAAAAGAATATCCTGACGAGAAGACACCAGAATAATGATCATAAGATGTCTCTGCTGCTTTGTAATTCTGTGGCTTATTGGATGTGGGTCTGATGCAAAAGTCATCGTGGAGGAGGAAGATCTTGTAGAAGAAAAGACATTCGCTTTACAGAGCTTTTCACAGTTATTAGAAATAGCAGATGAGCTAGATGCTGATTCTCTTTCAAAGCTTGTAACAGGATATTTAGACACACTATTGCAAACTCCTGTTATTGAGAATGGAACGAATGCATATTTTATCTATTCTGGATCTGGCAACTCGGTAGCTGTTGCCGGTGATTTTAGTGGATGGAGTCCTTCTGGAAGATCATTTACTAAACTGGGTGAGACCAATCTTTGGTATAGAAAAGAAGTATTCGAATCCAATGCGAGACTTGACTATAAATTGGTGATAGGAAGCAACTGGATTTTGGATCCTAGGAACCCCAACAAAATCGGTGGAGGATTTGGGGGTAATTCAGAACTAGCCATGCCAGAGTATGTGCAACCATGGGAAGTTGAGGTGTATGCCAATGTGCCAACAGGAAAACTAGATGAAGTCTCAATTCAAAGCTCATTTACTGGAAAGAGCTATACGGTTAAAATTTATTTACCCAATGACTACAGCACCAACGCTTCCTATCCAGTAGCGTATTTCCAAGATGGGAATGACTATCTAAATTTAGCTCAAACTACTACCGTTATTGACAATTTGATTGATACAGGAACTGTAGAACCTTTAATTAGTGTGTTTGTCGTTCCTAATGAACGAAATGTTGAATATGCTTTTGATGACCGGTTTAAATACACTGATTTTTTTGTGAATGAGTTAGTGCCGTACATCGATTCCAACTATTCAACTGATGCTATAAAAGAGCGAAGAGCGGTGATTGGTGATTCCTATGGAGGAAACATTTCGGCTATAATTGCCTTCACTAACCCTGAAGTGTTTGGCAACTGTGGAATTCACTCTGGAGCCTTTCAACCGAACAGTTTTCACACAAATGGTATCGTAATGGATGGCGTGAAAAAGGACATCAAAGTAGCTACGATATGGGGAACGTATGAAGGAGCTTCACTGCCACCCAACATGAGAAAGATAAAAGACTATTTACTAGAAAATGAATATGATGTTATCTGGAAAGAACTACCAGAAGGCCACAGTTGGGGGCTTTGGAGAGCTACACAGGATGATATGTTAGCGTTTTTCTTTCCTGCAGATTAACTACTAATTAAGTCGCGATTAGTAGATAAAACTCAAAACCTACTAATTCAGTAGCTATTAGTAGCACATAGTAAAAACCTTAATCGTTTCCATATTTAGGGTTTCCCTCTGCAAAAGCCTTAAAATCATTCATGTACACTTGGCTTTGTTTTTTAAAAGTTTTTTCACCAAAAAAGAAAGAGATGATTTTCATAAAACCCGAACATTGAAATTCAGATTCAGAAATCCATCTTGTTTGATCTCCCTCTACTTTGAAAAAATTCTTTTGGGTATTGAAAACGCCTTTGGTTTCATAAGTGCCATGAAACTCCTCAGGGAGATTACGTTCCGTAATGGACTCGATCATTTCTACAGATCGTTTTCCCATTTCATATTTCAATTTTGATTTGGCTCCTGGCTGCCCTTTCTCTCCAGAGATATGATCCAAACTTTTAAATCCTTTTTGCCAATATTTCATATTGTCTGGATTGTCAAATAGGGCTATCACTTTTGATCGAGGGGCTTCAATAAGAATTTCGCAAGTATATTTCATGAGTTTTTTAGCTCAATATTATGAGGGATTCCTTAGTAAATCAATAACAGAATCTCAGAAAATGAAAAATCATACTAATGGGTGACTACTTCTTTTTAGAAGATTTAGCCTCTTTATTAAAGATCAAGCTTTGGTCTATCCAATCAGAAAATTCAATGTCATCATCCCATCCTTCAGCATCTAAGTAAGCATAGCCTTTCATGGGTCTTTTAGTGAAATCCATCATTCTGGCTCCCTTCCTTTTTAGGAATTCATCATATACGTGAGGCCCAATTCTAGCCATCAGATCATCTTTGATTACTCCAACACACATTTTATCATCTACCATAATGCAGAGACCACCCATCATTTTCTTTTCTTCAAAAGGAACTCTCTTCCTTTCTAATTCGATTCTGAGTTTATCAGCAAGTTGTTCGTTGTAGGGCATGGTTTTTTTCTTTTAATTGTAGAACAAACAATTCATCTAACATCCCCCTGCTTTCTCTATGGCCAACCCACCCTCGAAGCGTCGAACCGTCTTCAAAGGGGGATTAAAAATGCGTGTTCAATTTTCGGTTGTTGATCATTGCGATGAGATAGTACATTTGAAACATGATTGACTCACCTCCCACTTTTGACGAAATGTATCAGGCTCTTCTGGACAAAGATTCGCAATTTGAAGGAGTTTTTATTGTAGGCGTGAAAACCACAGGTATTTTTTGTAGACCCACATGCTCCGCCAAAAAGCCAAAAAGGGAAAATGTGGAATTTTTTGAAAACACAAAACTGGCTCTTGATAATGGATACAGGGCTTGTAAAGTATGTCGCCCAATGAAGGTGATTGGAGAGACTCCAGTCTGGCTTGTTCCACTTCTCAAAGACGTGGAATCTAAACCCGAGAAAAAGTGGAAGGATTATGAGTTGACAAAGTTGGGGTACAGCCCATCCAAAATCAGACGCTACTTTAATAAAAATCACGGAATGACTTTTCAAGCTTACCTCAGAATGAGTAGAATTAATCAAGCAGTCCTGAAAATTAAGGAAGGCGATTCAGTAACTTCTACAGCATTCGCTCAAGGTTATGAATCCTTAAGTGGATTTTCAGAAACATTTAAAAATATGACAGGATTTTCTCCAGGAAAGCAAGGCGATGTAGTCACCGTAAATAGAATCCCTTCACCACTGGGACCATTAATGATTGGAGCTACTCAGGAAGGCATTTGCCTTTTAGAGTTTACTGATCGCAAGATGCTGGAGACTCAGCTTTCCATTTTAGAAAAAAGGCTTAATACAAAATTGGTAACAGGAAAACATCCTATGCTTGACTTGGCTCAGAAACAATTGGATGAATATTTTGCGGGAACAAGAAAGGAATTTGATCTACCACTAGTGGTACCAGGAACAGAGTTTCAGCAAAAAGTATGGAATGCCCTAATGCAAATACCATATGGAATAACTAGATCTTACAAGCAGCAAGCTAACGTGGTAGGGGATGTAAAAGCAGTGCGTGCCGTAGCTCGCGCTAATGGAGAAAATAGAATCTCTATCATTATCCCCTGTCACCGCATTATTGGATCAGATGGGAGTATCGTCGGATATGGAGGTGGAATTCACCGTAAGCAGTGGTTGCTAAAACATGAATTTGAGAATCAGTAGAGATTTCGACTTGCTCAATCTGACATGAAAGAAGGTAGAATCAGTCAGCGTACTTGAAACGAACCATTCCAAGAGCTACGTCTACATCAAAGGTGAGCAAATTTGAAGCGTTTGCATCGTAACTCATGTTAACGAATACGTTTTTCTCAACCTCTTCAAATCCGGGTGCTAGCTTGATAGAGCAAAGAGGTGAATCTTTCATGTAGATGATTATTGGAGTTCCTTTTGCAGGCAGGAAAACTTCCAAATTGCCTGCTCCAACCGAAGCATCTACTCGACATTTATTGGTCATCTCACTATCAAAGTCAAGTAATACATTTCCAAATCCAATCTTGGTAATAATATTTTCTGCTCTTGTAAGCTCTATTCTTCTCGCAATGATGGAACCAAAATCTGCCTTCACATAAAAGGTGTCCATTTTGATATCATTCCTAGCGCCTTCATCATAGCCTACTACGATATCAGCACTGCCTGATTTAACTTTTAATCTCTTGACGGAGGAGCCTGTGAGATTTACGTCTGCATTCCCAAAACCATAATTGAGATTGAGTTTATAAATTTTATTATCAGCAAAATCTACTTCCCAAAAATCATTATCCTTTTCGCTTCTGGAAACTGCCATAGAAAAGCTATCTCCAAAGCCTGAGGAATTGTATTCGTCTAAAGTAAGCTTTGCATAACAAGTTCCATTTTTCACCTTGTTTACAAAGGAAGGATTGATCTTTCCTAAATCTGGATTACCGTAAATTGTAAGGGGATTTTCGTCCGTTTCGGACTGCTTTATTAAACAATTAGTGGCCGTCGCTTTTAAATAGAAATCAACGGTATCAAAATCGTTTGATTCCTTGATCGTATAAAACTTTGTAAGCTGTGCTAATGCACCTAAACTCAAAAGCAGGAATGACCCTGCTAATATTACCAAACGCAACATGGACTACCTTACGAAAAGGGCAAGTACATGTTGCGTTTTGACACAATAATTAGAAATATTCTTTCATTCGTTCGAAGAAACTCTTGTCTCCTTTGCCCGGATCAGGCTGAAAGTTGGGGGAATCTTTTAATGATTCCAGCATGCTTTTCTCCTCTGATGAAAGCTTCTTAGGTGTCCATACATTTACATGCACTAGTTGATCACCTTGCCCATATCCTTCGATGGATTTGATGCCCTTCCCTCTCAGTCGAAGAATCTTACCACTTTGAGTTCCTGGATCAACTTTTATTTTCACCTTGCCATCAATCGTAGGCACTTCAATAGAAGCTCCCATGGCAGCATCTACGAAATTCACATAGAGGTCATAGATTACGTTATTCCCATCTCTTTTGAGTGTTGCGTCTTCTGTCTCTTCTACCAGTATCAGTAGGTCACCAGCGATACCACCAGCTACTTCATTTCCTTTACCCGACATAGAGAGTTGCATTCCATCACTAACTCCCGCAGGGATTTTTATTGGAATAACTTCTTCTTGTCTTTTTAATCCAGAACTATCTACTCCAGTTGCTTTGCTTTCTACCGTTTGTCCAGATCCTCCACACGCAGGACATGTAGTCGTGCTCATCATCTGACCAAGCATCGTATTCATTACTTTACGAACTTGACCAGCTCCATTACAGCTTGCACATGTTTTGAATTTAGTCTCCGGGTCTACAATTAATCGATTGACTTTGATTTTCTTCTCAACGCCATTTGCAATTTCTTGCAATGTCAACTTTAGCTTAATACGAAGATTGGTTCCTTTTCTTGTACGACGACCTCCACCGCCTCCTCCACCAAAGAAGCTCTCGAATGGATTTCCTCCACCACCTCCTCCTCCGAAGATATCTCCGAATTGAGAGAAAATGTCTTCCATGTTCATTCCTCCACCATTGAATCCTCCTCCAGCTGCTCCACCGACTCCTTGATGTCCAAAGCGATCATATCTCGCTCTCTTATCATCGTTGCTTAGCACCTCGTATGCTTCAGCAGCTTCCTTGAATTTTTCCTCTGCCTCCTTATCGTCTGGGTTTTTATCAGGGTGAAATTTAATAGCGATCTTTCGATACGCCTTTTTCATTTCATCTTTTGTTGCCGAACGATCAACTCCCAATATTTCGTAAAAATCTCTCTTTGCCATGTTACTGCTTTGCTCCTACTACTACTTTTGCAAATCTCACTACTGTTTCACCAAGCATATATCCTGGCTCTACTACATCTACTACTTTTCCTTCTAACTTCTTTTCCGCTGGAATTTGAGTAATAGCTTCATGTACTTCATCGTCAAAGCTATCTCCCATTTTTACTCCCATTTTCTTCAGTCCTTTGTTTTCTAAGGACTTCACCAACTTATTTTGAATTAATGACATTCCCTCTCTTAGGGCTGTCACATCGTCATTTGATTCTGAAGCTGCCATAGCCCTTTCAAAGTCATCCATCACTGGGATTAAGTCCGACATCAAATTTTTGTTTGCAGTTGAAATCAAATCCAGTTTTTCCTTAGATGTTCTACGTCTAAAGTTTTCGAACTCTGAGTAGAGTCTTATGTATTTGTCTTTAGCTTCCCCCAACTGCTCCTCCAAAGTAGGTTCAGATTTTTCTTCCGCTTCTACTTTATCCTCTTGCTGTTCTTCGTTTTCAGCTACTTGAGTATCCTGCTCTTCTAAAACCTCTTGGTCTTTTTTTGCTTTTTCTGTCTTTTTTCCCATTCTCAACTAAAGTTGAATTTAATAATATGGATATCTGATGAATCCACAATCCAATAATGTTTTTTGATTAGTCAATTTCTTTGCCAATGCTAATAGGTGTGCCAATATGACAGATTAGTTAAGAAGCTTCCAGATTTTATCCTTCAACACCTGAATACCTAAACCGGTAATGCTTGAGATAAACGTGAAGTCAATTTCTGGGAGTTCTTCTTTCATCTCTCCTATCAATTCCTCATCAAGTAAATCAGATTTGGAGATGGCTAGGAGCCGATTTTTATCAAGCATTTCGGGATTATGCTTTTCCAACTCACCCATTAAAATATTGTATTCCTTTACTATGTCGTTTGCATCGGCTGGGATAAGAAAAAGTAAAATGGAATTACGCTCAATATGCCGCAAAAACCTATTTCCTAATCCTTTACCTTCTGCTGCTCCTTCGATAATTCCAGGAATATCTGCCATCACAAAAGACTTAAAATCTCTATACTCTACCACGCCCAGATTTGGAACTAATGTGGTAAATGGATAGTCTGCAATTTCTGGTTTAGCAGCCGATACAGTAGATAATAAAGTAGACTTTCCTGCATTAGGGAATCCTACCAATCCAACATCTGCTAAGAGCTTTAATTCAAGGATGATCCAGCTTTCCACACCCTCCCTACCAGGCTGTGCATATCTTGGAGTTTGATTCGTTGGAGTTTTGAAATGTGCATTTCCTTGTCCTCCTATTCCCCCTTTTAAAAGAATCTTTTCCTCACCATCTTCTATGATTTCAAGAAGTTTCTCTCCAGTCTCAGCATCCCTCGCGACAGTACCAATTGGCACATCTAGAATAATATCTTTTCCGTCAGCTCCTGTACTATGGCTGCCACCCCCACTACCTCCATTCCCAGCGGTAATGTGTTTCTTGTATTTAAGATGAAGTAGCGTCCAATGCTGACTGTTTCCACGAAGAATGATATCGGCACCTCTACCTCCATCTCCTCCATCAGGCCCTCCTTTTGGCACATGCTTTTCCCTCCGCATACTAACGGATCCTGGTCCACCATTGCCTGATTTTCCGTAAAATTTTACGTAATCTATAAAATTAGATTCCATGGTCTTTTGACCTAAAATGTAGCGATAACGCTGCTGATATTTTCGTAGATATCGATAACCGATCCTACGCCATCGACAGTGCTGAATTTATTTTGAGTTCTGTAATAGTCGGCAACAGGAGAGGTCTCTTCATTATAAACTCTGATTCTGTTGTTTACTTTTTCATCGTCCTGATCGTCTACTCTACCTGAAGTCTTCGCTCTTTCCTTGATGCGACTTTTCAATTCATCTACAGGAACTTCCAGTGCTACCATTCCCGAAATAGATAAACCATGCTTTTCTAGCATTTTATCTAAAGATTCGGCTTGATTCACAGTTCTTGGGAATCCATCGAAGATGAAACCTTTTGATTCAAGGTTTTCCTGAATTTTATCTTCCACCATTCCAATCACTACTTCATCAGGAACAAGGTTTCCCGCATCCATATAGCTTTTGGCCAAAGTGCCTAACTCCGTATTCTCTCCAATGTGCTTCCTAAAAAGGTCACCTGTTGAGATATGAATCAGCTCTTTGTTAGATATGATTTTTTCACTTTGAGTGCCTTTTCCAGCTCCCGGGGGTCCAAACAAAACAATATTCAGCATTACCAGTATTTTGTAAAAGGGCACAAAGATAACAGCTAAAACCATTTCTCTATGCTTCGTTTAAAACTTGTTAGCTAAGTTAGCATTTATCGCATGGCAACTGTTGTAAAATACCTCACCGTTTATCTTCTAAGTAGCGTCAAATTTGTATTTGGCCCAGTGTTTGGAATTGCCAACGATCTACCTATCCCAGCTATCATTATTTGCACAGCACTAGGAATGATGACTACCATTTATCTATTCACTTTCTTCGGAGATCAGATTAGAAATTTTGTCAAAAGATTTAGAAAAGATCATAGAGTCTTCACCAAAAAGAGTAGAAGGTTTGTGCGTTTATGGAGACGGTTTGGTCTGAAAGGAATGTGTCTCTTAACACCACTTGTTCTTACTCCTCCAGGAGGTGGACTTTTAGTTAATATTTTGGGTAGTAAAAGAAAGCTGATTCTAAAATGGATGTGGATTAGTGCTATACTATGGAGCACCATCGTCACTTTTGTAATCAAATACGCCTTCTGGATTATTGAGGATTTTATTTAATTACTCTGGATCAGCTTCATCTTCCAACATTTCAATATCCTGTATTAGCACTCTTTTAGAAATAGCTCTTCCCGTAGGAGTAGCTGCTAAACCTCCGAGCGCTGTTTCCTTATATTTTGCTTCCATACTTTGACCTACTTCTCCCATTGCATCTACACATTCATCCACTGGGATAACAGGACTTACGTTCGCTAAGGCGATTTGAGCTGATGAATTGGCAATAGCTGCTGCGCTCGCATTTCTTACCACACATGGAATCTCCACCAAGCCGGCCACAGGATCACAAATCAATCCTAACATACATTGGATAGTAATGGCAACAGCATTAAAAATTTGATCAACAGTACCTCCAAGACAATATGTAATCCCAGCTGATGCCATAGCAGCTGCAGCTCCTGTCTCTGCCTGACAGCCTCCTACTGCACCAGCGATGGATGCTCTTTTTTCTAGAATCAATGCGACTCCTGCTCCAATTAAAAGTGCTTCATGGATTTTTCTATCGGACACACCATGAATTTCCTGAAGTGTGACTAACGTGCCTGGCAATATCCCACTAGCGCCTGCTGTAGGAGCTGCTACTACCCTGCCCATACAAGAGTTTACTTCTTTTGCCGCAAGAGCTCTTGCGACTAGTTTCTGAAATTCAATGGAAACTACTGGTGTAGGAAAGGCCATCACCTTTCTAGCGCCACTGTTGATCATTCCTGAATAGGAGTTCATTTCTTCGCTGAGACCTGTCTGCACCGCTTCTTTCATTACAGTATAGGCTGTTGATAGACCTTCCCAGATTTGATCCTCCGCAGTTCCTCTTTTGTTTATTTCAAAATCAAGAACAGGCTGAAAGAGTGGCATTTCTTTCTTTTCACATTCTTCTTTCCAAGAACTAAAACTATTAAATAAAATTCCCATACTTAAAGATACAAAACTTGTGAGTGGGATCGCAAAGACTTTGTTACAGTCGTTCTAAATTTGCGCTCATGTCATTGAAAAACGATCTGATTTTAAGAGCAGCTAGAGGAGAAAAAACAGAAAGAACTCCAGTATGGCTTATGCGTCAAGCAGGGAGAATTTTACCTGAATATAGAGCCGTGCGAAATAGCCTTTCTGGATTTAAAGAGTTGGTGGAGACTCCTGAATTAGCCGCTGAAGTTACTGTTCAGCCAGTAGATCTTCTAGGAGTAGATGCAGCAATTATTTTCTCTGACATATTGGTAATTCCGGAAGCAATGGGTCTTACCTATGAAATGGTGGAAAAGAAAGGCCCAAATTTTCCCAAGACAGTTCAAACACAGTCAGACATTGATAAACTAAGAATTGCAAATCCTTCAGAGCTCAGCTATGTCTATGAGGCTCTGAAGATCACCAAATCCAAATTGGATGGAAGAGTCCCTTTAATTGGATTCGCCGGAGCTCCATGGACGATTTTTTCTTACATGATTGAGGGTGGTGGCAGCAAAACTTTTTCAAAGGCAAGAGGCATGCTCTACACCGATCCAAAAATGGCAGAACAGCTTTTGGATATGATCACCGAAACTACAATCGGATATTTGAAAGAGCAAATAAAGGCAGGAGCTGATATGCTTCAGCTATTTGATTCGTGGGCAGGTGTATTACCTCCCACTCATTACAGTCATTTTTCACTTAAATACATATCAAAGATTTGTGATGCCATCACAGAAGTACCAATTACTGTTTTTGCCAAAGGAGCATGGTGGGCATTACCTGAAATGGCAGATATTAACTGCAGAACAATAGGTTTGGATTGGAATATGAGCCCAGAGGAAGCTCGGAAAATTCTGCCTAATAAAACACTCCAAGGAAATCTAGATCCGTGTGCATTATATGGGTCTAAAGAAGAGATTAAAAAGGCTACTGGAACAATGTTAGATCTGTTTGGAGATCATCCGCACATTGCCAATTTAGGTCATGGAGTATATCCTGATACTGACCCTGAGAAAGTAAAATGGTTTGTTGAGTGTGTTAAGACACATCAAAAGAATTAACTCTTATATAATTTGATATCTTCCTTTTTAAATCCTTTGGATCGAAAGGTTTCGTGATATAATCGTTCATTCCAGCGTCTCTCACTTCTTGCTGTACCTTGAGTAAAGCAGAGGCAGTCAAGGCTATAATGGGTATTTTCTTATCAAACTTTCTAATTTCTCTAGTGGCTTTATAACCGTCCATAACAGGCATTTGTAAATCCATTAACACTAGATCGAAATTGCCGTCCCTCACTTTATCCACTCCTTCTTGCCCATTTAGAGCGACCTCCACTTCCAATTCCCATTTCTTAAGGAATTTTCCAGCTACCATAATATTCATTTGATTATCCTCTACGAGAAGTACTTTCTTGCCCGTTAGGCTTCTATCAATTGCTTCATCTTCCTCTTGAATCTCTACGGCACTCGTCATTATTTTAGTAAATGTGAGATCAAACCAAAAACTAGTGCCTTTTCCTTCTTGACTTTCCACGAAAATATTCGATCCTACCAAATTCAAAATTCGTTTTATAATCGCAAGTCCCAAACCTGTTCCTCCATACTCCCTTGTGGTAGAGGACCCTGCCTGAGTAAATCGCTCGAAGATTAATTCTTGTTTGTTTTTTGGAATTCCTATTCCTGAATCTGACACCTCACACCTTAGAGTTTGTTTTTTATCATCCTCTTTAAGTAAAGTTACTCTTACCTTGACAAAACCTTTAGAGGTGAACTTGAGTGCATTATTAATTAAATTATTCAATACCTGATAGATACGAGTAGTATCAGCCATCACGTGCGGATGAATATTAGTGTCGAAATCCAATATCAAGTTGAGCCCTTTGTCTTTAGCAATTGCCGTGTGGGTTTTGATGAGTTTAGCGGTGAGTTCTTTTAAGTTGGTTTCAGTAAATTCAAATTCGATCGAACCAGACTCAAGTTTGTTATAATCTAAAATATCGTTAATCAGGGCTGTAAGATGCTCTGCTGAAAACTGAAGTGACTCTAGACTTTCTACTTGATCTTCCTTAGGTTCTTCATTGATTAAGAAATGTGAGATACCAACTACAGCATTCAATGGTGTTCTAATTTCATGCGAAATGGTACTTAAGAAATCCGTTTTGGCTTTTGAAGCTGCCTCCGCTGCATCTTTCGCCTTTTTTAAGGAATAAGCAAATCGAAACGACAAAATCAAAGACTGGAAAAAGAAGAAAAGAATAAAGCCTATAAAGGACAAAAAGGTATTTTCTTGAGCTGGAGAAAAATAAACCGATATAAGGTAAAATGCCACAATAAATACAATTCCTGTACTTCCTAAAGCATATTGCGATCCCGTTCTTCCTCTCTTGAAAGCTACCCAATAGACATAAGCCAAATAGAAAATCATGACCAAAATGAGTACTAAATAAGGCTCTACCAACTTCGTGAAAAAGAGGGTCGATGTGAATAAAGCACAAATGGCAAATAGACCACTTATAACAGAAAATCCTAACAATATTTCTTTTCTGCTATCCTCAGGATAGAGTAAGTAGCTATAGATTGTGAAGATGCCTGGAGGTATAAAAAGGGATAAATATTCTGTCCTTATCAAGAACTGCCATGACATATCGGGAAACAATGCATGAAGTGCATACTCACCACTGCCAATCATTCGGTAACTAAAAGTGATGCAGAATAGTGCGAAAAATAATACGGACTTTTCATGCTGTCCAAAGAGGAATAGCCCTAAGAAAAAGAGGCCTCCCATGATCAAACTTCCGTTTAATAAAAAGTCATAGCTCAAGTTGAAGTCTCTAGCTGCTGTCAGTATTTTTCTATCTCCTAAAATTATGGGCTCTAGAGAGCCTCCTTTGGAATGACTAAAATTGGCTACTTGGATTATAAAGGTCACTGAGTCAACATATCGAGCAATATTTACTGTTTTGGGTAGCCAATCCTCTTTTACTTCTTCTTTTATTGTGCCTACCCGCCCGTTTTCTGAAAACTCAAACCCATTGACATACATTTTGTATGAACAATACATTTCATTGATACTAATGGCCAAATTGGATGAAGTCGGTGGTAGAGCAACCTTAAGCCTATACGTAGCATACCCACTAGAACTTAGTGTGACTCCATTTTTGGTAGTCCCTCCATTCCAAAGCTTAGGAAATTCGTAGTAATCTTTTTCAAGACGATTGAGAGAATCAGGATCTGCTAACTGCTCCCAATAAAATTCCCATTCTCCTGATAAGGCAATTGAATTGTTCTTTAGATCAACGTTAGATAAATCTAAAACCCCGTTGACCGCCTTTTGAGCTTGAAGCCCAAAAGCTGAGAAGAACAAAATGATGAGTAAAATCTTCTTCATGGCTGATTTTAGCCAAATTAAAGATATTTTTCGAGTATTGGATTAGTTGATGCCTCTTTTAGTAATTGCTCTCTGTCGATAGGTACAATCCCTGGAAACTCACAAACCAGTCCTCCACCAATATTTGAAAGCTCAGCAATAAAACCAAGTGGCAATCCCAAAGTGAGACAAAGCCCTGCTATACTTATTACAGTATCTCCAGCTCCAGCTACTGTTGCTATGTGCCTTGGATAGGCTGGATAAGAGCCTTCATTTTCTTCTGACTTATAATAAATACCATCCCTAGACAGAGTAATCAAGTAATTTTCAGAACTAACCTTTTCTTTTAAAGTTTCCACCGCTTTTGATAGTGCTTTTTTATCATTTACATCGAAATCAATTTTCAACCCCTCTTTTAGCTCCCTTACATTTGGTTTAAACAAAGCTACATTTTGATAACTCAAGAAATTTTCAATCCTTGGATCAGCAGCAACTGGAATTCCCATTTTCTTTGCCTTACGAATAGTTTCAGCAATAATCTCAGGACTAAGAGTCCCTTTATCATAGTCCTCAAAAATTATTAAATCACAATCCTCCATCAAATTTTTAATGTGATGAAGCAGTGCTTTTCTATCCAAATCGACTAATGGATGAATGTCCTCGGTATCTATTCGGAGCATATGCTGTGATCCTGAAAGAATCCTTTGCTTTGTAGTAGTTACCCTATTTTGACTTTTAATTACCCCCTTTTTTGGCAATTGTTCATATTCTAGCAATTGTTCAAAAACTCGACCTTCTGCATCATCTCCTACTACAGAACATAATATAGGAGTAGCGCCGAGTGCTTGTATATTCATTGCCACATTCGCAGCGCCACCTAATTTTTTCTCACTTTTTACAACACTCAGTACTGGGACTGGTGCCTCGGGTGAAATTCTTTTAGCCGTTCCATAGATATAGGAATCTACCATTACATCCCCTATCACAAGGACAGTTTTATCTTTGAACGAGTCGAAAATCTCAGATATAGACTTAAAGTTCATTAGTTCAATTTAGCTAAAGACTGCTTCATTCTGGTAATTGCCGTCTTTAAATCATCCTCAGATGCTGCATAGGATAACCTCAAACAGTCATCATCACCAAACGCCTCACCAGTAACTAGCGAAACTCTAGCGTCTTCAAGGAGGAAGATGCACAGGTCGTTAACAGTCTCAATTTTTACATCTTTAGTTGATTTTCCTAAGTAATATTTCACATTAGGAAAAAAGTAAAAAGCTCCTTGCGGCATGTTCACTTCAAAGCCAGGAATTTCTTTGAGCAAATCATACACTATTCCTCTTCTTTTCTCATATGCTTTTGCCATATCATATGATGGTTTTGAAGAACTAGTAATAGCCGTAAACGCAGCTCTTTGGGCTATTGAACTATTTCCAGATGTATATTGACCTTGCATTTTATTTGCCGCTTTTGCAATCCAAGTGGGTGCTCCTATATAGCCAACTCTCCACCCTGTCATTGCATACCCTTTGGAGAATCCATTTACAGTGACAGTTCTATCCTGCATTCCCTCCATCGCTCCTATACTTACATGTTTCCCTCCAAAATTGATCATTTCATATATCTCATCAGAGATAACTATAATGTCTTTACGATCTTGTAACACATCGACCATTTTTTCTAGCTCCTCTCTTGTGAAAACCGACCCTGTAGGATTACAAGGAGAAGAGAATATAATTGCTTTCGTTTTATCTGTAATTGCCTTTTTAATTTGATCTGCTGTCGCTTTGAAATCATTTTCGAAAGATCCGTTCACCATAACTGGCGTCCCTTCTGCTAGTAAAATCATTGCTGAGTAGCTCACCCAATAAGGAGCTAACACGATAACCTCATCTCCTGGGTTTAACAAAGCCATAAAGACATTGGCAATGGACTGCTTTGCTCCATTAGAGACAACTATCTGATCTGGAGAATAGTCCAAATTATTATCCTTTTTGAATTTCTCCGAAATGGCTTGTCTTAAATCTAAGTATCCATTTACTGGTGGGTAAGCAAAATACTTTTGAGAATTGATGGCATCAATGGCTCCCTTTTGTATGTGCTCTGGTGTTTTGAAATCTGGCTCACCTAAGCTAAGGCTGATTACTTCTATACCTTTTTCCTTCATTTCTCTGGCCTTTGCAGCCATGGCTAGGGTAGCCGATTCAGGAATACTTTGTATACGCTTTGATAATGATGACATAGGTAAAATAATTTTCCCCAAAAATAGAAAGAAGAGTCAACTAACTAGTAATTAACTCTTCTTATAAATGAGGTTATATGATTGTTTATGAGCCTGTCTCTGAGGAAACAGCTTTATCTAAGCTAAAAATAAGAGAGAGTCTCAGTGTATCTGCTAATGGATGATTTTGAGTTGTAGGTATTAAGTATGAAAAGTCAACTCCAAAAACTTGGTATCTAAACCCTAATCCTAACGTCAAATATTTACGATCTCCTTTATTGACGTGCTCATGAAAGTATCCCGCTCTCAATGAAAATATGTCTTGATACCAATACTCTGCACCTATTGAATAGGTTAATTCTTGCATCTCCTCTTGAAATCCGTTTGGTGCATCTGAAAATGAGCCGAATGTGCCAGAAAGCAAAGGTCTGTTTGGATCTTGACCTTTGACTATCACCTCTTCGCCATTTTCGTTAATTTCTGTAATTGGTGGAGTAGGTACTAACAACTTATTAACGTCAAAGGCCAGAGTTAACGAGTTGTACTGATCTAGGCTTGTTTTAAAAGCTGTTCCCAATCTAAGATTGCCCGGAATAAAGCTCTCATTAGATTGTGTGCTGTAGGTTACTTTCTGACCAATATTTGAAAGATGCGCTCCAAAAGAGAGGTCAGAATTCATACCTGCCAGTGTAACAGGTGTTGTGTAATACCATCCTAAATCTACCGCAATACTAGTCCCTGCTTTGGCATCAACTGCATTATTGATGTTTCCTGCAAGATTTGACCAAATAAATCTGAAACTGGCACCAATACCCATTTTTTCAGAAAGCTTTCTTGAATAGGTTCCATCAATAGCCAACTCATTGGGGTTTTCAATTCCTTGGTCGACCTGATTCTCATCAATGAGTTGAATTTCGCCCATATCAAAATATCTAAGTGTAAATCCAAACGCTTGATTTTGATCTATTTTTTTTCCGAATGTTAAGTAACTCAATGACATATCATCCACAAGATTTCCCAACCAAGGAGAATAAGATGCGGAGAATAACATATCGGGCTCTATGAATGCTAGTTTGGCATTATTCCAGTGAACACTTGCAGCATCGGCACTAGTAGCAACGCCAACATCGCCCATGGCAGAAGATCTACTATCGGGCGCAAACGATAAGAAAGGAACAGCTACTGTGATTGGTCTTCTGTTTATATCCTGCCCCCCTAGTTGCCCAACCTGTTGGGATTGAGATTGAAAGGCTATTAAAATCAGGAATAATCCAGATAATTTCCTTGAAAAATGGTTCATTAGGTTTCTTTTAGAAAAAGTTTTCAAACTTAACATGATCGGCGCGAATACGGTTAATGTTTTTAATAAAAGTGCTGATTTTCAAATCAATAGACGGTTCAATTTACAATAACGAGCTTTTGTGAGATTTCTTTCATTGCCCCATCCAATTCGCTTTGAATAATTAATCGATAGAAATAAACACCTCTCTCTAATAGCTGCCCCCCTGAAGTTTTAGTTTCCCATGGAATTTCAATTCTTCTGCTACTATTTTCAAATGTCATCGATTCATTAAAAACAACTGCTCCTTGCGAATTATATACTATTAAAGTAACCGCTAAATCTTCTTCTTCTCTATCATGCTCAAAAGTGAAATTGGTAGATGCATTCATTGGTGGATTTGGATATGTTTTCTCATTGAAGAGAAAAATTTCAGGCTTGCTAGATACATTGAAACGAATACTAGTTTCTGAAGAATTATTGGAAGTATCCCAGACTTTTAGTGTTCCTAAATAAGAC
>CAYGTD010000021.1:0-23773 GCA_964352725.1 uncultured Roseivirgaceae bacterium | reverse complement strand
GATAACCTGTCGAAAACTCCAAAAATGCAATATATATTTATTATTTAAAATCATTCTAAATAAGGTGATTTGATGAAAATCCTTAAATCTTAACGCTCTGAATATCATCTTTTTAAATTCCTCTTGGCTATTTTCGCCGTGTCGTTATTAAAGCCATCTTTGAAAAGCAATAACCCCATACTACATTTGTACGAGTTTGATTTCAAGCCATCGGAATACATGTCGAAAATAACATTTAACCTATCCAAGACTTTCCTTAGCTTAACGCTAGGTCTAATAGCTGTAACAGGTTCTTTTTCTCAGGATATCCCCACCGATGAAGGTGTGATCAAAGCAGGAGAAGCAGCTTTCAAAGCAAACTGTACACAGTGTCATCAAGTTCACGCCGTTCGAATCGGACCTGCTCTTGCCAATGTTTATGAGCGAAGATCAATCGATTGGTTAAACTCATGGATTAAAAATTCTCAAGCATTCATCGCTACTGGAGACGAAGATGCGATAGCTATTTACGAGGAATACGGTAAAACAGTTATGCCAGCCTATCCATTTAGTGACGATGAGGTTATGGAACTGCTTGCCTACATTCAAGCGGAGACAGTTAAAGGGCCGCCAGTCGAAGCATCAGCTACTGTTGCTACGGTAGGTGGGGAGGGAAATGGAATATCCTCTTCTTATTTAATTGCGGTTATAATTATTCTCGTAGTTGTTTTAGCTCTTGCGCTTTTCGCATTAGGATTAGCTGTAAAAACATTATCCAAGCATCTAACGGAGCAGAAAGGTCTTTCAGAAGAAGAAGAAGAATTAGTAGGTCAGTCATTTGACATAATGGCTCTCTTAAAGAGTAATTCTTTTGTGGGTACAGTAGTATTCATTTTTACCATTCTAATATTGAAAACGTTGATCGATGGAGCATTTACAATTGGTGTGCAACAAGGTTACCAACCAACGCAACCGATCGCTTTCTCGCACGAAATACACGCTGGACAATACGAAATAGATTGTCAATACTGTCACACAGGAGTCAATATTTCGAAATCGGCAAATATTCCTTCTCCAAACATCTGTATGAACTGTCACTCACAAGTGAAAACTGAATCAGCAGAAATAGCCAAGATTTATGCTGCAATCGATTATGATCCAGCAACGAAAACATACGGTACCAATACCAGACCAATAGAGTGGGTAAGAGTGCATAATCTTCCTGACTTGGCGTATTTCAATCATTCGCAGCATGTGAATGTTGCTGAAATTGAATGTCAAACGTGTCATGGACCAATCGAAGAAATGGAAGTGGTTTATCAATATGCTAATCTGACTATGGGTTGGTGTATTAATTGCCATAGAGAAACTGATGTAAACACGAAAGGAAACGAGTATTATAGCAAACTTGTAAAATTGCATTCTGAGCAAAGCAAAGAACCAATGAAGGTAGAAGATATCGGAGGTTTGGAATGTGCAAAATGTCACTATTAATATTCAATAAAGTCTGACCTAAGGATAATGAACAAGAATAAGACATACTGGAAAGGTTTAGAGCAACTGGAAAATACAGCTAATTTCCAGGAGAGAGCTTCAAAGGAATTTCCTGAGTATTTACCAGTAAATGGTGGAACGGATAGTGGAGAGCCTTCTAGAAGAGATTTTCTAAAGCTGATGGGTTTTGGAGTAGCAGCTGTTTCTTTAGCGGCATGTGAAGCTCCTATTAGAAAAGCTATTCCTTATGTAAATAAACCTGTAGATGTAGATCCAGGCATTGCAAATTATTATGCTTCTACTTACTCTATGGGTAATGATTACTGCAGCGTTGTAGTTAAGACAAGAGAAGGACGACCTATTAAGATAGAAGGAAATAATCTTTCTAAGGTAAGTGGAGGTGGAACTTCAACACAAGTAGAGGCCTCAGTTCTTTCTTTATACGATGAACAGCGATTAAAGAATCCACAAATTGGTGGAGAAGATACTGATTGGGCAACCATTGATGATCGCATTAAAACTGAATTAGCTGCTAATTCAGGTAAAGTTGTTGTGGTTTCCTATTCGAACTGTAGTCCATCAACTCTAAGATCCATTGATGTCTTAAAAGGAAAGTATGGAAATGTGGAGCATGTTCAGTATGACCCAATTTCCATGAGTGGCCTTTTAGATGCTTATGAATCTGCTACTGGCAACAGAGCAATGCCTTCTCATGATTTCTCAAAAGCAAACACTATTGTTTCATTTGGCGCTGATTTCTTAGGAAACTGGCCAAATCAATCAATGAATAACAAACAATTCGCTTCATCTCGTCAGTTAGGTGACGATAAGAAAGATATGTCTAGACTCTATGCATTTGAGTCTGTGCTTTCTTTAACAGGAGCAAACGCTGATTATAGATCTCCAGTAAAACCTTCTCAAGAAGGTCTTTATGTAGCTAATCTTTATAATTTAATTGCTTCTAGAGCTGGAGCACCTTCAGTAGGAGTAGATAAAGTAGAAGACTCAGTCATTTTAGAGAAAGCAGCAAGAGACCTTTGGAATACCAAAGGAAGCTCATTAGTTGTTTCTTCATCCAATGACGTCAATGTTCAGTTGATGGTCATCGCGATCAACAACATGGTTGGTGCTTACGGAACATCCATTGATCTTTCCAAGTCAGTCAATACAAGAAAGGGTAGCGATAAAGCTTTTTCCAAATTTGTAAGTGATCTTAAAGTGGGTCAGGTTGGAACAGCATTGTTTTATAACTGTAATCCTATATATGACCATGCACTTGGTCAAGAATTGAAAGTAGCTCTTAGTAAAGCAAAAACAACCATTTCAACCACGGATAGGGTAGATGAGACAGCAGCGGAGGTTAAATATTTAACTCCAGATCATCATTACTTGGAATCATGGAATGACTTTGAGCCAGTAACAGGTCAGTTGAGTATTGCACAGCCGACAATAAAAAATATTTTCAATACACGTCAAGCTCAGGAATCATTCCTCGTTTGGTCTGATAACACAACGAATTATTACGATTTCGTACGAGCAGGATGGAAGCCTTTGGCTTCTGGTAGTTTCGATGCTTTTTGGGATAAGTGTGTTCAAGACGGTGTGTTTCAAACAGAATCAGTTTCTAGTGCTGGTAGCGTTTCAGTAGATGCAGCAGTAGTTGCTGCAAAGCTTAACAAAGTAAGTTCAAACGGTACAGAGTTAATTTTATATGCCAATTACTCTGTTGCAGATGGTGTTCACTCGAACAACCCTTGGCTACAAGAGATGCCAGATCCAATTACAAAGGCTTGTTGGGATAATTACATTACCGTAAATCCACGTGAAGCTAGAGAAAATGGATGGAAAGTGATGGATGGAGATATGGACTATAAAGTGGCAACTCTCACAGTAGGAGATAAGTCTGTTCAAGCTCCTGTGATGCCAATGCCTGGTCAAGCTTACGGAACAATTGGTTTAGCATTAGGATATGGTAGAACAAGCGCTGGTTCTGTTGGAAATGGTGTAGGAGTAAATGCATATCAATTTGTAAATAACACGGGTTCTGGTGTTAGTTTTTCTGTTGCCAACGCTTCCTTAGAAGTAAGCGAAGAAGTGGTTAAAGTACCTCAGACACAAACTAGTCAAACCTATGCTGGTAGAGAGACTGTAATCCAAGAAACGACACTAGATCAATATAAGAAAGACGCTCAGGCAGGAAGATATTTCCCTCAGATTTCAACATCAGAAGGAAAGAAAAAGCCTTATGCAGTTTCAATCTGGAAGGGTCACGAATATCCTAACCACCATTGGGGGATGATCGTTGATCTGAATTCTTGTACAGGTTGTGGTACATGTACTATTGCTTGTCAGACAGAGAATAATATTCCAGTTGTTGGTAAAGAGGAAGTGCTGAACAGAAGAGAAATGCACTGGATCAGAATCGATAGATACTTTAGTTCTAGAGATGAGGATAAGATTACGGATGAGGATAGAGATTCTAACATCGTAATGGATAGTGAAATAGCTGCTGATAATCCAGAGGTTACTTTCCAGCCTATGATGTGTCAGCAATGTAACAGTGCGCCATGTGAGACTGTTTGTCCGGTCGCTGCAACTACGCATAGTAGTGAGGGGCTGAACATGATGGCTTACAATAGATGTATTGGCACAAGATATTGTGCGAATAACTGTCCATATAAAGTAAGAAGATTTAACTGGTTCAAGTATCATGACAATACCAAATTCGATAAGAATACGGCTATGAATAATGATCTAGGAAAAATGGTCTTGAATCCAGATGTTACGGTTAGAGCTAGAGGGGTAATGGAAAAATGTTCATTCTGTGTTCAACGTATTCAGGCTGGTAAATTGCAAGCTAAAAAGGAGGGAAGAAGACCTGTAGATGGTGAGATTCAGACTGCATGTGTGAAGTCTTGTCCTACGGAAGCTTTGGTATTTGGAGATATGAAAGATGCGGAAAGCAAAATTTCTAAAAAGCTGAAAATCAAAGCGATGGAGAATGGTAAAGGAGTTGAAGCAAAAGAACCACGCGCATTCCATGTGTTAGAGGAATTGAGAGTGATGCCGAATGTGTGGTACCTAACTAAGGTAAGAAATAAAGATACTAACAAAGAAAAAGCTGAAGCATAATGCACGCAGAATCAGAAGTAAGGATACCTTTAATTACTGGCGGCAAGACTCTCCACGATGTATCTAATGATATAGCAGGTAGAGTTGAACAAAAGCCGACTAAGTTGTGGCTTTTCGCCATGGCCATTTCATTAGGCCTATTGACGATTGGTGGATACGCTGTAGGCGTGCTACTTTGGGAAGGAATTGGCAGTTGGGGTCTTAATAAGACCGTCGGTTGGGCTTGGGATATTACCAACTTTGTTTGGTGGGTTGGAATTGGACACGCAGGAACATTGATTTCGGCCGTTCTTCTTCTTTTCCGTCAACGTTGGAGAATGTCAATCAATAGAGCCGCAGAAGCAATGACTATTTTTGCTGTAATCTGTGCATTGATGTTCCCTGTATTACACATGGGACGTCCTTGGTTGGGTTTCTATTGGGCACTGCCTTTACCAAATACATTTGGATCTTTGTGGGTAAATTTTAATTCTCCTCTTCTTTGGGATGTATTTGCAATTTCCACATACTTTTCTGTATCGCTTGTATTTTGGTACATTGGTTTAATTCCTGATTTCGCAACAATCAGAGACAGAGCTACAAATAAAATTTCTAAGGCTGTTTACGGAGCGTTAAGTTTTGGATGGGTTGGTGGGGCAAAAACATGGGCTCACTATGAAACTGTTTCTCTTGTATTAGCAGGATTAGCTACACCACTAGTATTATCGGTACACACGATTGTATCATTTGACTTTGCAACGTCTGTTATCCCCGGTTGGCATACAACCATTTTCCCGCCATACTTTGTGGCAGGAGCGATATTCTCAGGTTTTGCAATGGTGCTTACATTGTTATTAGTAACAAGAAAAGTTTATAAACTGGAAGATTATATTACGATTCAACACATCGAAATGATGAATATCATCATTATCGTGACGGGATCTATTGTAGGGATAGCCTATATCACGGAATTTTTCATTGCATGGTATTCTGGAGTTGAAGCAGAGCAATATGCCTTCATCAACAGAGCAACGGGACCTTATTGGTGGGCATATGCCTCCATGATGACATGTAATGTGATATCACCACAGTTGTTTTGGTTCAAAAAGATTAGAACAAATATTGCAGCTACATTCGTTATTTCGATTATCGTGAATATTGGAATGTGGTTTGAAAGATTTGTAATTATTGTTACCTCACTTCACAGAGATTTTCTTCCGTCAAGTTGGGCTATGTTTTATCCTACTTGGGTTGATGTGGGAACATATGTGTTCACCTTTGGATTGTTTTTTACTGCATTCTTCCTTTTTGCGAAGTTTTTCCCTGTAATCAATATGGCAGAGGTGAAAAGTATTTTGAAATCAACTGGTCAAAAGAAATCGAATAGTTAATTATGTCACACGGAACAAACTACGTACTTGGCGTATATGAAGATGAGGATGTTTTGATGGATGCCATCAAATCAGTTCGTGAGGGAGGTGTAAAGATTGAAGAAGTCTATTCTCCATTCCCAGTTCATGGTATTGAGATAGCCTTAGGCTACAAGCGAAGCTGGCTTTCTGTTGCTGCTTTCTTATTTGGAATTACTGGGACATCATTAGCGCTAACAATGATGATTGGTATGATGGGAGTCGATTGGCCTATGATTATAGGAGGTAAGGATTATATTCCAATACCATCATTTATCCCTGTAACTTTCGAATTGACTGTTCTGTTAGCATCTTTTGGTATGGTTGGTACATTCTTTACTATATCGAATTTGAAGCCATGGGGCAAACCAAAAATTTTCGATCTCCGAATTACGGATGATAAACACGTAATGGCAATTGACTTGGATTCAAATGAAAAGTCAGAGGCAGATATTAAAAAAGCATTAAATGATAGTGGTGCTTCTGAAGTTAATAACAAAAAGTTTGATTGATAATGATTCTGAAATCAACACTTAGATTTTTAGGTATTCTTTCCGCGGGAGCGTTAATCGTTTCATGTACGGCAGGAGTTGACGATACTGGTTTGGAGTATGCTCCTCAGATGTATCATTCCACACCATATGAGCCACTTACTCAGATTACTGATGAAAGTTCAGGGAGTTGGTTGGATTCAAACGATGAAGATGGTCATGGTGAGTTTTATAACTCTAACCCTTACAATAAATTCAAAATGAATATGAGGGAACCCGTTGCTAATACTGTAAGAAGAGACCAGCCACTTCCTTACAGAATTACAAATGAGGATCTTGAAGGTGGTGCGCAGGTACCTAGTCCATTTTCTGTGGATGACACTGATGTTGTAAAACAGGGAAAAATTTTATACGAGAGTTATTGCCTACACTGCCACGGCGAAAAAGGGAATGCAGATGGTAAAGTAGCAGCTGCATTTGCGGGTGTTGCTAATTTGAATGGTGCAGCATACACGGAAATTACAGAAGGACATATTTTTCATGTTATCACCTACGGCAAAGGATTAATGGGTGCACATGGTTCTCAGGTCAGTACTGATGATCGTTGGAGAATAGCGCGATATGTAAAAGAATTACAAAAGAATTAAGATTCAGAAATGGCATCAAAAGAACAGTTTGAATTTACCTCAAAAGCCAAGAAAAGCTTAATAATTCTCTTTATTGTAGGGTTATTTTTGACGGTACTTGGTATTGCTACTATGGGCTCTGGTGAGCATCAAGATGAAGGTCATGATAACACTGAGGCCTCAATAGATGGACATGATGAGGAACCGTATGGAGATGGAAAGACTGAGTCCCATGGGGATGTAGACCATATGGATGCAGATCATAATGCATCTGCTGGTCATGAGGAAGGTGGTCATGATGATGGACCATCGTGGATGAAACGTTTTTTAGTTAATCTCTGGATTAACAATGTGTATTTCGCTGGATTATCTATAATTGGGGTTTTCTTTTTCGCTCTCCAGTATGCCTCGCAGGCCGCATGGTCAGTAGGTGTGAAACGAATCGCTATGTCTTTTGGATCATGGTTACCAATTGCTTTCGTTGGTTTATTGGCTGTTTTTCTTTTTGGAGGACATGACATATTTCATTGGACACACACTGACTTGTACGATCCGAATAGTTCTCATTATGATGAAATAATAGTTGGGAAACAAGCTTATTTCTTTTGGCCATTTGAAGGAGGTTCATTTCCTATCTTTTGGGTAGCGCGTCTAGTAATTTTCTTTACTGTATGGTACTTGTTTTTCAGACAGTTAAGAACACTGGCCCTTCAAGAGGACTTGGAAAGCGGTTCTGCTAAGTGGTATCAAATGAGAAAAGTTTCAGCTATATTTTTAGTATTCTTTGCTGTGAGTTCGTCGATTGCCGCTTGGGATTGGATTATGTCAATCGATACACATTGGTTTAGTACAATGTTCGGTTGGTATGCATTTGCTAGTTGGTGGGTTGCGGGATTAGCACTTACACTATTTATCGTGTTGACATTGAAGGATAAAGGCTACCTAGCTGTAGTAAATGAAAATCATATTCATGATTTAGGAAAGTTTGTATTTGCTTTCACCATTTTCTGGACATATGTATGGTTTGCGCAATTCTTATTGATCTATTATGCACATATTCCAGAGGAAACAGTGTATTTCATGGAAAGATGGAAGAGCGATCATTATGCTCCAGTATTTTATATCAATTTGATTCTAAACTTCTTTATGCCTTTCTTGTTATTAATGACAAGAGATGCGAAAAGACATTCAAGGATGCTGAAAGTAGTTTGTATCATAGTTGTGTTTGGTCATTGGATGGATTTCTATCTCATGATGACCCCAGGCACATTAGGTAGTGAAGGAGGTTTTGGATTTTTAGAGGTTGGATTGATTAGTGTATTTGTAAGTGCCTTTTTATATGTGGTACTTGGCTCTTTATCAAAAGCTCCTCTATATGCTAAAAATCATCCCATGTTGAATGAGAGTTTGCATCATCATATTTAATTAGTAGAGATAATAGGTTATGCTTAGTTTAATAATAGCAGTAGCGGTCGTTTTAATCATTGCAGTACTTATAGTTGCCTATAGAGCCACCGCATTGGTTGATGTTGTAAAGAAAGATAAGAAGAAAGGTATTTCTGCTTGGAATAATGCTCAAGGAGCATTACTGATTCTTTTTGCCATTGTTGGTTTCGGTGGATTTTTCTATTTTTCAATTTCAGAGTATGATAATTATAATCTCCCTATCACTTCGGAGCATGGTGTGGTTGTAGAAGATTTATTTTGGATTACTATGTATATCACAGTTGCTGTATTTGTGATTACGCATTTGTTCATGGTGTGGTTTACTTGGAAGTACAGACACAATAAGGAAAAAAAGGCTCATTACTATCCTCATAACAATAAGTTAGAGATGATTTGGACCATAGTTCCTGCCATTGTGTTGGCTGGTCTGATTATTTCAGGTTTAAAACAATGGAATAAGATCACAGGTCCTGCGCCCGAGGGGGCAGAGGTGATTGAGGTAATGGGTTATCAGTTTGCATGGGCTTATAGATATCCAGGAAAAGATGGAGAGTTAGGGAAATCTGATTTTAGAAAAATTGATGCAGTTAATTCAATGGGAATTGATTTGCAAGATCTAAAATCACATGATGATTTTACACCTACCCAGTTAGTATTGCCGAAAGGAAAGCCTGTCTTGTTAAAAATTAGAGGACGAGATGTAATACATAGTGTATACAATCCTCATTTTCGATTACAGATGAACGCTGTACCAGGTATGCCTACTCAATTTTGGTTTGTACCAACAGTAAGTACAGCTGAGATGAGAGAGAGATTTGATAATCCTGATTTTAATTATGAGCTAGTTTGTAATAAAATTTGTGGAAAAAGTCATTACGGAATGAAGGGAATCATTACCGTTCTTGAACAGGATGAATATGATACTTGGTATAAAGAACAACAAGAGAACTCATGGTTGAGACAAAATCCTACCTATATGAGTCAAGTACCTGAAAATTTAAAGGAAGCTGCAATGATAGCTTCAGGATTAGAAAACAATAGTGAAGAAAAAATAGTTACAAGTTCTGCAATAGGTAGTTCTAAATAATAAGATATGTCAGTAACGGATATACAAATAGAAGAAGATTTAGCTCACGATGATCATCATGAAGAGCACCATGAGCAAGGGTTTGTGAGTAAGTATATTTTTTCCACTGATCACAAGATAATTGCTAAGCAATTTTTGATCACTGGTATTTTTTGGGCGCTAATAGGAGGTGCACTTTCAGTAATATTTCGTCTCCAATTAGGATTCCCTGATATGGATTTAGGTTGGTTGAGACCAATCCTCGGTGGATGGATCACAGAAACAGGCAAGTTAGACGCTGAATTCTATCTTGCTTTAGTAACGATGCACGGTACTATTATGGTGTTTTTTGTACTAACAGCAGGTTTGAGTGGTACTTTTTCAAATTTCTTGATTCCACTGCAAATTGGGGCAAGGGATATGGCATCAGGATTCATGAATATGCTTTCATATTGGTTCTTTTTCGCATCCAGTGTGGTAATGTTCATATCATTATTTATTGAAACTGGTCCTGCTGGTGGTGGATGGACAGTATATCCTCCTTTAAGTGCATTGCCTCAGGCTATACAAGGTTCTGGACTTGGTATGACTATGTGGTTAGTTGCTATGGCATTGTTCATTGCATCTACATTACTTGGTGGTATTAATTATATCACTACTATTATTAATATGAGAACACAAGGGATGACTTTCTCAAGACTCCCTTTAACAATATGGGCTTTCTTTATTACAGCTATCTTAGGATTGCTTTCTTTCCCAGTATTATTCTCAGCGGCTCTTCTATTGATTTTTGATAGGTCTTTAGGAACTAGTTTTTATTTATCAGATATCTACATACTTGGTGAAGCTCTTCCGAATACCGGAGGTAGTCCAATTCTATATCAACATTTGTTTTGGTTCTTAGGACACCCTGAGGTTTATATCGTATTACTTCCTGCATTAGGAATTACTTCTGAAATCATATCTACTAATTCTCGTAAGCCAATTTTTGGATACAAAGCAATGATTGGTTCAATGCTTGGGATTGGTTTCTTATCTTTTGTTGTTTGGGCGCATCATATGTTCATTACAGGGATGAATCCATTTCTAGGATCTGTCTTTACAATTTTGACGCTAATTATTGCCGTACCATCGGCTATTAAGGCCTTTAACTACATTACAACTCTTTGGAAAGGGAATATTGTGTTTACCCCTGCAATGTTATTTTCAATTGGTTTGGTGTCTTTCTTTATCTCTGGAGGATTGACTGGTATTTTCCTAGGAAATTCAGTTCTTGATATCAATCTGCATGATACTTATTTTGTTGTGGCGCATTTTCACCTTGTAATGGGTAGTGCTTCGTTTTTTGGTTTGCTAGCAGGCGTTTACCACTGGTTCCCTAAAATGTTTGGTAGAATGATGGATGATAAGCTTGGAAAGGTACATTTCTGGTTGTCTTTTATCGGTATTTATTTGGTGTTCTTCCCACTGCACTATATAGGTATCGCAGGATTCCCAAGGAGATACTATTCTTTTACTTCTTTCGATACATTTAGTACTTATGCGGATTTGAATTCATTGGTAAGTGTGGCTGCAATCATCACCTTTATTGCACAGTTTATCTTCTTGTTTAATTTCTTCTACAGCATATTTAGAGGAAAATTAGCTCCGATGAATCCATGGAATTCAAATACAATGGAATGGACTACACCACGTTTCCCAGGTCATGGTAACTGGCCTGGAGCTATACCAAGGATTTTTAGATGGCCTTACGATTACAGTAAGCCTGGTGCTAAAGGGGACTTCATTCCTCAAACTATTCCTTACTCGCACACACCTGAGTCTAACCTAGAGCATGAGAATGAGATTGCTAAGAAAGAGGATGTGGCTGGTGTGACGAAAGTGAATGACTAAAAAAAGTCTATTTTTAATAATAAACTCAATCACCATAGGATCGGTAATCATACTGATCCTAGTTGGTGGTATAGTGAGAAGTGTGGGAGCTGGAATGGGCTGTCCAGATTGGCCTAAATGTTTCGGATCTTATATTCCACCTACTTCTTCGGATCAGCTTCCTGATAATTATCTTGATACATTCAAGGAACAAAGACTCAAGAAAAATGAACGACTAGCTTCTATCTTTTCTAAGCTTGGTTATGGTGAGTTAAGCAAGAAAATAACCACCGATCCTGATATTCAAAAAGAAGAAGAATTTAATGTTACTAAGGCATGGATTGAATACATTAATCGGTTAATAGGTGTATTGATTGGACTCTTTATCTTTCTCAATATGGTTTTTGCTTTTAGATTGAAAAGTGGAAAACTATTACCCTTATTAGGAGTTTTAGTTTTTGTTCTTACTGGCTTTCAAGGGTGGGTTGGGTCCTTGGTCGTATCAACTAATCTATTACATGGTTTTATAACTTTTCATATGCTTTTGGCTTTATTAATTCTAGCTCTGCTTATATGGATGGGAGTCAGAGCACGAGAAATGGATCGTAAACGAAATTCTAAATTGTTTTACTTGTCAATCATATTGTTATTTTTAGTTATTGTTCAGGTGATACTCGGAACGGAGGTTAGGGGAGTGGTTGATGATTTAAGTTCAAGTGAGTCTGATCGTGAAAAATGGTTTGATAGTTTATCAACTATTTTTTTCGTACACCGTTCATATTCCTGGTTATTGCTTTTAGGTGGATTTGTCCTTTTAAAGCAGATGAAAATAGCTAAATTTCAAGAATTATTACCCTCAGTTTACGCACTCGTTTCTTTAGTGGTGATTGCAGGTTTTGCAGGTTTTGCACTAACCAATTTTGGTTTTCCTTCATGGTTACAACCAGTACACTTATTGTTAGCTACATGTATTTTCAGCCTTGTATTTTATTTAACTTTACGTCTAAAGAAAACATAGTTGAGCACCTCAATTCAGCATATAACATTATCTAACTCTGAGAAAGCTAAAGCATATTTCGAATTGCTTAAGCCTAGGTTATCTTTTCTCGTCGTTTTTTCTTCAGGTTTTGGATTTTTACTTGCAAATCAAGTAGCTATCTCTTGGGTGAACTTTGTTGGATTCTTACTTGGAGGTTTTTTGATATCGGGTTCATCAGTTACTATTAATCAAATAATAGAGAAGGAATATGATATCTTAATGAAACGAACGCAAAATCGTCCTATACCGTCTCATCGTATTACTCCAAATCAAGCATTTTGGTTTAGCGTTATAACAGGCATATTAGGATTGGTTTTTTTAATGATTTTCACAAATCTGTTAACAACTGCTTTATCCTTTGCATCACTAGTTTTGTATGCTTTCGTATATACACCTTTAAAAAGGGTAGGTCCTATTGCAGTTTTCGTTGGAGCAATTCCTGGAGCCCTTCCACCTTTGATTGGATGGACTGCTGCTACTGGTATAATTTCTTATGAGGCTATGATCATTTTTGGTATTCAGTTTATATGGCAGTTTCCACATTTCTGGGCGATCGCATGGGTATCAGATGATGATTACAAGAAAGCAGGATTTAGGCTTTTACCAGGTGGGGGAGCAAAAGATATGAATACGGCAATAAACATAATGATCTATACATTGTTTTTATTACCATTAGGCCTGTTACCTACATTTTTTGGTATGACGGGACTGACGAGCGCAATTATAGTCTCCTTATGTGGAGTTCTATTTTTAGCTCAGACATTTAGTTTAATGAAAGATATTTCTAATCAAAAGGCGAAAAGAATAATGTTTGGATCATTCATTTACTTGCCTATAGTTCAAATCTCACTTTTACTTGATATTATAAAATGATGACATCAGAAATAACAATTAATAGGAATACGCGCTCAATTAATCCGCAAAAATTTGCTATGTGGCTTTTTTTGGTCTCTGTTACAATGATTTTTGTATCACTTTCTAGTGCTTACATTGTAAAGAAATCTTTTGGAGAATGGGTATATGTAGATTTTCCTGATCTTTTTAAATACACCACTGTATTGATTGTACTTAGTAGTATTTCAATGCATTTCGCCTATATCTCTTCCAAAAGAAATAATATTGGCAATGTTAAAATAGGACTGGTTGTTACTGGTCTTTTAGCAATTGCCTTTGTTGCTGGTCAATGGATGGCATGGGGTGAATTAGTAAAAGGAGGGTTTCACTTTGTGGGTAATCCTGCTAGTTCTTTCGTTTACATTTTCACTGGACTACATATAGTGCACTTAGCTGGGGCACTTATTTTCCTTGGAATTGTACTTGCACAATCATTTAATTATAAAGTTCATTCGAAAAGTATGCTTAGAATAGAAATGTGTACCACATTCTGGCATTTTCTTGGTGGACTTTGGTTGTATTTATACTTATTTTTGATCTTCAATAACTAACCGATAAACCTATAACGCATGGCAAATTCTGCTGTATTAGTAGACGAAGGACAAGAAAACATCTGGGGTGGTGGAGTATCACCTATGAAATCTAGCTATGGCAAGCTAATGATGTGGTTTTTCCTTTTATCCGATGCATTTACATTTTCTGCATTATTGATAACTTATGGCTTAATTAGATTCAGTCATCCTTCATATGAGGGAACAGTTGAAGCGTTTAAGTTTTCTCAAGATTATTGGCCAATCCCTGAAAAAGTATTTGAAGCTGTTCCATTCTTACATGGTGTAGAGTTACCATTAGTCTTTGTAGGCATAATGACATTCATTTTGATCATTAGTAGTGTAACGATGGTGTTGGCTGTTGAAGCAGGTGAACGTATGGATCGAAAAGGTGTGGAAAAGTGGATGCTTTGGACACTTCTTGGAGGGATTACATTCCTTGGATGTCAAGCTTGGGAATGGTCACATTTTATTCATGGGGCCGATATATCAATGAATGCAGTGGGTAATTTCCTAACTGGAGCAGGTTTAAGTTCTAATCAGTATGGACCTCCAAACTTTGCAGCGCTGTTCTTTTTTATTACTGGATTTCATGGTTTCCATGTTTTTAGTGGAGTTCTATTAAACTTCATTATATTCTATCAGGCTATGACAGGTGTTTTTGAAAAGAGAGGTCATTACGAAATGGTAGAGAAAGTTGGTTTATATTGGCACTTTGTTGATTTAGTATGGGTCTTCGTATTCACATTCTTTTACTTGGTATAAATTATTAATTGTAGATAAAAATGGAACAGCAAACTCCACAAGTTGAGGTAAAGCCGGTTGATAAGGCGAAGATTAAACACTTTCTAGTGGTTATGGGCTATTTAGCTGCAATTACTGCAGTTGAATTTGGAATAGCTTTTATTGTCCCTCACGAATATAAATGGACAAGAATCATTGTATTTATAGTCTTAACTATCGTAAAGGCATACTACATTGTTTCAGAGTTTATGCACTTAGGTCATGAAAAGAAATCGCTAAAGATGTCCATTGTACTTCCAATGCTATTCGTGGTATTCTTTATTTTTATTATGATTTATCAGGGTGGAGCTATTTTAGAACTCCTTTACAAATAGATATTGGCACAAAATAAAGGTCTTAAACGACTTGCTTTCTTCGTTATTTTCTTAATACCAGTAGCTTGGTATTTGTTTATCCAGACATTTGGTAGCAATAATTTTGTTTTAGAATTGCAATCTTCCATAGAAGGTTGTGAAAGCTTTGATGAAATTGTGGTGATCACGAGAAATGATTCTTTGTCAGTCACTGACAGTAACTATATGAATCGTGTCATATATGGTTGCAATCAGAGAGAGATTGATCTTAAAAAAAGAGATGAAAATTTCTTCGAATGTGTAAATCATTTTGAAGCAGATTTGGTTCTTATAAGTGATGAAGGATTGTGGGGAAGCTACGAATTATCCCGTTCTGGAGTCGATCAGTTACTAACAGAGATTGATATTTTAATTATTCAAAAATCCTATGGGAAAGGAACTAAACGATAATAAGAATTACTTAAGGATTATTTACATAGTATCCGCGCTAATTCCAATAGTTGTTGCTTTTCTAATTTTTTTCCCATCTAAACTTTCTTTTGCTGGCGATTGGGTAAGAATGCTTCCTACGGTTCATGCGGGAATAAATTCAATTACGGTTATTATTTTGATTACGGCATTAATAGCAGTAAAAAATGGTAATATTTCATTGCATCGAGCATGTATGATGTCTGCACTGTTTTTGGGAGTTCTATTTTTGGTCTCATATATATTATATCATTCAAGTGTGGAGTCTGTAAAGTTTGGCGATATAGATCATGATGGAGTGGTAAATGCAGATGAGCTAACAAAAGCAGGAGCTAGTAGAGTAGTTTACTTAATCGTACTTGCAAGTCATATTATCCTATCTATACTAGTAGTTCCGTTTGTTTTGTTGGCATTCTATTTTGCTCTAACGAATCAAATTATTAAGCATAGAAAAATGGTTAGATATACATATCCTGTATGGATGTATGTATCTATCACGGGAGTAGTTGTGTACTTTATGATAAAACCTTTTTATATCTGATTTATGAAGAAGTTTTTACTAATTTCCATTGGTTTCCTCTTACCTTTTTTAAACTGGGCTCAATGCGCAATGTGCAGAACTCAAATAAAAAACAACGTAAGTCATGGAGAAACTGAGTTGGCCGCCGGTCTAAATCTCGGAATTCTTTATCTTTTCTTCACTCCTTATGTGATGCTGGGTGTTATAGGTTTTTTGTGGTATCGATACAGTAAAAGAAATGACAAAAAAGTCCGTTTTCGCAGGCATCTTAGGAGCTAAGTGTCCTCAATGTAGGGAAGGTGAGATTTTCACCGACAAAATGCTGAACATCAGAAAGATGTCTTATATGCATCAAAATTGCCCAAACTGCAATCTACGATATGAAAAGGAACCTGGTAATTTTTATGGAGCCATGTATGTGAGTTATGGCTTTTCTACAGGGCTTTTTTTAGTCACTGCATTTATTCTTTATTTCTTCTTCGACGATCCACCTTTGAATGTCTATCTCATTAGTATTGTCGTAATAACACTTCTACTTTTCCCCATTAACTTTCGTTATTCAAGAGTAATTTTTTTGTATTTGATTTGGAAGAGTTAGCTCTGCTTCCAATATTCATTTTAGATAAGGTGTAATTATTGTAACTTCATTTCCGTGAATTCTAAGCTATCATTCATCATTATAGGTATCTGCCTTTCATATTTGATAGTTAGCAGATGGATGATCAATTGGGAGAAAATCACTCAACGTAATGTTGAAGATCGCTTTGAAGAAATCGTTGCTGAGCAAAGAATAGATTTAGAAGCTTGGAAAGGTGATAGAGAAACTAATTTTAACTTTAGGAAACGGACTTTCTGTCAAGGAAGGCTTGAGAAATGGAGTGATGAGCATCCATTTATCTTCAATTCTACAATTGATTCTATCGGTGTTCTTGAAAGTGAACTCGGACTTTTTCTGGTTCAAGTTATTTCCCAAAATAAGTGCGAATATGTCTCTATATTTCCTCTCAATAATATTTATGGTATTTCTAATAAATATCTAAAAAATAGTGTCAACCCGCTTCTACATACTGGAGTAAAGCGATTGTCTTTAACTCCCGGTGATTATCAATTTGAGGGTCTTTTCTATTATGGTGTTTCACCACGAACAAATAGAATCGCCGATGCGCTGACTGGTTTCGTTATTGTGTTTTTACTATTATTTGAGTTTTTCAAATTTGGAAGTAGAAACGAGAAGACTTTCGTACTTGGTAGCGTTGCAATTGGTTTCATTCGAATTGTAAGCTTGAAATACGGTGGACTTATTTATCTCTTTAGATTTCCTCTATTTGACCCCATCAATTATTCCGCTTCATTTTTTAATCCCACTCTTGGAGATTTGTTTGTCAATTGTACTCTAATTCTCCTGTTTATTATTCTCCTTCTCAGGCATTTAAGACGATTCACCTATTCTACTTATGGAGTAAGCTTTCTATCGATACTCGGATCGGGAGCAGCATTACTTCTTTATTATGCTACGTGGAGTATTTTGGATAATTCACAGTTGACTTTAGATGTAGGAGATTCCATTTCTTTCCCTACTCTGAGATTAGTTGCTTATTTATGCATTTTAGTCATTGCAGCGGCTTACTTTCTTCTATCATACTTCATTTTCTCTCAGCTATACAATCTAGAAAATGCAGCGATTCCAATTATTGTAGCTGCATTACCATTAATTCCAATTCTTATACTTAATCCAAAAGCTTCTCCTGTTTTATTTCTTCACGTATTGTTATTGGTAGCCTCTGGCAGAATTACGTGGGGGAGTGGGCTTAAAAATTTTAAGTATATCAATCTCCTGCTTATGCTTTTCATTAGCGTTGGATTTGCTGCTACTCTATCATATACAGTATATAAATATCATGAGGAATCAGAGTTAGATTCTAAGCGAAAGTTTGGGAATTATCTTCTATTAAAAAGAGATGTATTAGGTGAGTATTATTTGGATCAGACCATTTCTGAGCTTTCCTCTGATTCAGTTTTGGCTGAGATTGGTAGTACAGGCAGTAAAGAAGATGTTCTTGTTATAATTAAGACCCAATTTCTAAATCCATACTTTAACAAGTATGAGCTTGATATTGTATTTCAAGATTATCACCAATTAAAGCTAAATACCCGCTTTACCCGTGAGTATAGCTTGCTTACCAAAGAGAATCAATCTGACTATGAGAATATTTTTTTTATTGATGAGGGGATGAGTTTTAAATACATCTGTAAAATTAATTTGGGTGATTTAGTTGGGTTAATCATTCTGCAGATCAAGAAAAGAGTGCCAACTAGCGTTTATCCTGCATTACTAATGGATAGTAAATATTTTGCGCCTAGCGATGATTTCGACTATGCAGTTTTTGCCAGAGGAGATATTTTATTTCATCGGAGCAAATTTGGGCAAGGGGAGTGGCCACAAGAAGATGACTTTCAAAATGAAGATCTATTTAATGAAGGAATTGAAAAGAATGAGCGGCATTATTTCGGGGTAAAAACAAATGACGGACGAACTATCCTTATCATTTCTAATAAATATAAGGTAAGAGCTCAGCTTACTAATTTTTCATTTTTCTTTCTTTTGCTACTTTTTAGCTTTGGATTGATGGTCTTACTAAGTACAGTTCGATTGAAAGTTAATCAGTTGAATTTTACTAGTAAAATTCAACTTTATTTAGGACTGGCTTTTATTATTCCGCTATTCACCGCAGGTTTTGCATTGCTAAGCTCACTAAATACATCCTACAGAGAGGAGATTAATAGAAGTTATCAAAAACAAACGCTATATATCTCAGAAATCTTGTCAGAATCCATAGAAGAGGATATAAAAATAGATCAAAAGAGATTGTCAGAAATAGGGAATTTCATTCAGTCAGATTTAAGCTACTACAATAGTTCAGGTTATCTGATTGCCACAAGTCAACCAGAAATATTCAATCTTAATCTTCAATCCAATTTGATTAATCCTATTGTGTTTTCCGAGCTGATAGAAAAGGAAAATCAGAGTATGATTGCCGATGAGTCGATGGGTACATTAGATTATAAGGTATCCTATGCTGTTGTCAGCTCTGGAATTGAGAGTGATGTGGTGGGGTTTATTGCCATGCCTTTCTTTGATTCAAAAAACCATCTCAAAAGACAGCAAATAGAAGTCTTTGGAAACTTGATTTCTATTTTTGGTTTAATTTTTATTATAGCTATTGTGTTTGGAAATGCAGTTCTGAATAACCTTTTACATCCTTTGCGTATGGTTGCTGGAAAAATAAGAAAGGTGACGCTACAGGAGGTAAATAAACCAATACTATATGAAGCATCTGATGAAATTGGTTCTCTGGTAAAAGACTATAATCATATGCTGGTGAAACTAGAGGATAGTAAACTTGCTCTAGCAAGAAGTCAGAAAGAGACTGCATGGAAAGAAATAGCGAAGCAAGTAGCTCATGAGATCAAGAATCCTCTAACACCTATGCGATTGAAAATTCAGCAAATGCAGCGCAAGCATGAAGTAGGTAGTAAAGAATATGATACATTAAGCTCTTTGCTTAGTCAGGTTGATACTTTGAGTCAGATTGCTGAGTCATTTTCTGCGTTTGCAGAAATGCCTGCTCCCGATAACCAAGTTTTTGAGATTTCTAGACTTGTAAAACAAGTGGTGGGATTATATCAGGCAGATAATGTGAATATTAATTTGGACATACAAGATGGGATTGAGATAGATGCTGATAAAGACATTTTTAGGAGAATATTGAACAATATTGTTTTGAATGCTATTCAGTCTGTCGAAAATAAGGATGCAGAAATAAAGATAGTCCTAGCTGAAAAAAGCAATAAATGCTTACTTTCAGTAAGTGATAATGGGAGGGGAGTTCCCGACGAATTGAAGGATAAGATTTTCCTGAATTATTTTAGTACAAAAACCACTGGTAGTGGAATTGGTTTGGCACTTGCCAAAAAAGGAATTGAGAATGCGGGCGGCAATATATGGTTTGAGTCAACAAAAGATGAGGGTACCACCTTCTTCATTTCTATGCCGTTGGCTGCTCGTTAGCTTATCTGTAATCCCATTGACTGGGTTCACTCAGAACCTTAGATGTAAGGTAGTTCCAACCAATCAGGAGATATTACTAGATTCAGGTATTGTAGAGCCTAACTCAATTTCTGTTAAAGATGCTCAATACAATTTCGAATCGAAATTTCTTTTGGTAAAGAGTGAAGAAGATTCGGTAGAAGTATGCTATCGGGTCTTGTCTGATTTGCTTACAAAGACCTATCAAAATAGGGATATTTCCACTTACGATCCTTCAGGAAACAACCCTATCGTGATAAAGAAAAGTGCGCCAATAGAGAAGGAAGAATTGTTTCAGTTTGAGGGAGTTCAAAAATATGGAGCAATCACAAGGGGTGTTTCATTTGGAAATCGTCAAAACCTTTTTGTCAATTCCAGTTTGAATCTCCAGATGGAGGGAAAAGTAGATGAAAACTTAAATATTTCGGCTGTCATCACTGATCAAAACGTTCCATATCAACCTGAGGGCAATACACAGCAGATTCGAGATTTTGATAATGTATTCATCAAACTCTACAATGATAATTTTGATATAACTGCAGGGGATATCGTGCTTCAAAATGAGGAAAATGAAGACTATTTTTTAAAGTATTATAAAAATGTTCAAGGCTTACAGACGAGCTATCGTGGCAACAGTGGAAAGTGGAAATATGAAACGAAAGTATCTGGAGCACTTTCTAAGGGGAAGTTTTCTTCAGCGGTAGTCCCAGCTGTGGATGGACTTGCTGGTCCATATAAATTGAGAGGACCAAATGGAGAACGCTTCATCGTTGTTCTAGCTAATTCAGAGAAGGTTTTTTTAGATGGTAAACTGCTTAGTCGTGGTTTTGATCGAGACTATGTAATTGATTACAATCTGGGTGAGATCACTTTTAATAATCATATTATCATTACGCAGTTTTCCATTATCAGAGTAGATTTTGAGTATACAGAGCAGTTTTATAGTCGTACTAATCTCTCCGCCTATCAGTCGGTAGAAAAGAATAAAGTAAAGATATTTTCCAGCTTCTATAGGGAGCGAGACAACCCTAACAACAATTTTGGATTCTCACTTGACGAAGATGATCTCGCTAGACTTCAATTCATTGGTGATGACCTAGATCAAGCGTTTATTACAGGTTTTGATTCTGTGCAGTTCGACCAAAACAGGATTCTGTATATCAAAAAAGATACAATAGATCAAGATGGCAATGTGCATACTATTTTCGAGTATTCAACCAATCAAAATGAGGAACTATTCAGTCCAACCTTTTCCGAAGTAGGTGCTGGAAATGGAAACTATCTTTTGCAGCAATCATCTGCCAATGGTAAAGTCTACGAGTGGATTTCACCTCAATCTGGTATAGCACAGGGGAATTATGAACCGGGAGCTTTTGTGCCATTGCCCAATAGTAGGCAGATGATTTCTTCTGGTATAGAGGTGAAACTGACTAACTATGAAAAGATTAAAACGGAAGTAGCATTTAGCAATGCAGACATTAATTTATACTCAGATATTGATGATGACGACAATATAAGTACTGGCTATTTTGCACAGTTTGAAACAAAAGGAAGACCATCATTTATCAATAATTACGAATGGGTTGGCTCAATATCTCTAGAGTATGATCAACAGGATTTTACCTTTATCGATCGTTATCGTCCCATTCTTTTTGATCGTGAATGGAATTTTGATGCCGTCAATGCTGAAAGCGCTGAAGATTTATTGCTTTTTGCTAGATTGGGCTTGGAAAAAGATCAACACAATAAGCTCTCCTTTTTTGTTAATAGACGAAATAGAAAGAATACCATTGATGGTTGGCAACAAGGTGCTGATATCAATCAAGAATTTGGTGCTGTTAGATTGACCAGCTCTCTCTTTCATTTGAGCAATGATCAGTTGGGTACAGCATCTAAATGGTTGAAATCTAAAACAGATATTAGTTTAAGAAATTTATTCATTCGGCCAGGATACATTTTTGAAATTGATGAAAATACTCGCTCTCAGCAAGACAGTGTGAAGGGTTCTCTTATGCATTTCCGCTCTCATGAGTTTTATATTTCCAATAGAGATTCTTCTGAAAGTAATTTTAGAGCCTCGTATCAGCTAAGGGAGGACAAACTACCCGTCAATGGAAAAATGGAAGACTATCTACGGTCACATAATTGGAATGCTAGATATTTTTTAGTCAAACCAAATAGCACCAGCACCCTTGACCTAAACTATAGAAAGGTGGAAGACAAACTATTACTTGAGGCGGGAGAAGATGAAATATTGAGTGGTCGATTCACTCGAAGAGGGTCATTTTTAAAAAAGCATATCATGCAAAACTTTTCCTTTTCTACCGGGAATAGCAGGGAACTTAAGCGGGAATTTATCTATCTGCCAGTTAATTCAGGTGAAGGCACGCACACCTGGCGAGATAATAATAATGATGGCGTGCAAGATTTAAATGAATTCTTTGAAGCCATTAATCCTGATGAACGAAACTTTGTGAAAATATTTACTCCCACAGATGAGTACATTACTTCTTTTCAGACCTTTTACATCACGAGTATTGATGCGAAAATGCCAATAAGGTGGAGAAGTGAGGGCGGGTTGAAGTCATTTTTATCTAAGATTTCAGGTAATTTCTATTACAATGTCAATTTTAAAACGACCTCAAGTAACTTGACGGATAGACTCAACCCATTTGTAATTTCATTGGAGGATGAAGAAATACTCTTTGCGCAGAACACAAAACGATACACTCTTTTTTTCAATCGGAATGGGAGAGGGTTTGCCGGAGATTTTACCTTTCAAACATCAGATAATAAGCAGTTGCTTGTGCAGGGATTTGAGCTCAGAGAAAAGCAGGAATGGGTTAATAATTTCAAAGTTGATTTATCAAAAGAGTATACGTTGAGGATGACCACCACCATTGGAAACTTCCTGAACACCTCTGATTTTTTGGACAGCCGAAACTTTAAGATCAATTCTTATTCCTATTTACCACAGTTAATCTGGCAACCAACCAATTTCATTCGTTTGATTGGGAGCTTTGAGCGTGAAGTAAAAAACAACGACTTCATAGAGACATCTGAGGAGTCAGCGGTATTGCAAACTATCAGAACCGAATTGACATGGAATCAAGCGGCTAAAGGTTCTTTGAGAGGCTCGTTTTCATTGGTCAATATTGACTTTACAGGAGATGCGTCTACCTATCTAGCGTATCTACTTTTAGATGCACTTCAGCCAGGGGCCAATCAGACTTGGCAGGTAAACTGGCAGCAAAAACTCTCTAAGGGCATGCAACTCTCCCTCAACTATAATGGACGTAAATCAGAAAATACTGCACCGATTCATACAGGGAGTGTAACGGTAACGGCGTTTTTTTAAAATAGATTGAATAATTCAGTAGAAACGGTATATTTGAAGAAAGTTATTACACTTATATGTAATACACCATCTAGCGCAAGTGTCCACTTACGCTCATTTCTATTCATTTATCAACATGAAGTCATGCCGTAGGCAACTTGTCAAGTATTTAAAGTAGTAGCAATGTTTTTCAGAGAGCTTAAGATCCCTTCGGGATGACTGCAGGGGTGGAGATTTGACCCTTGCCTTGCTTAATCATACACCATCTAGCGCAAGCGTCGACTTG
>CAYGTD010000020.1:0-23953 GCA_964352725.1 uncultured Roseivirgaceae bacterium | reverse complement strand
CAGGAAGGATAGCTTTGAATCAAATTTCAGATGTCATGCTTGAACTAAAAAAATACAATTTATCAGTTCCACGTTATACTAGTTATCCTACGGTTCCTTTTTGGGAGCCAGAAAGCTTTTCCATCGCTGCATATGATAAAACACTCAAATCAGCTTATTGGGAAAGCAGCAAAGAGGTAAGCCTTTATATTCACCTTCCTTTTTGCGAAAGTTTGTGTACCTATTGTGCTTGCAATACTCGGATTACAACAAATCATGACGTAGAGCTTCCTTATATAGAGCATGTTCTGAAAGAGTGGAGTTTATACATAGATAAATTACCTGATCAGCCAATCATTCGTGAGATTCATCTTGGAGGAGGCACACCCACATTCTTCACACCTCAGAATTTAGAATTATTAATCAACGGCATCACTAAAGAAAGCAAACTGTCGGATCAATTTCAGATGAGCTTTGAAGGTCACCCAGCGAATACGACTCCTCAGCATTTGAAAACACTTTATGATATAGGATTCAATAGAGTAAGTTTCGGAATTCAAGATTTTGATCTTAATGTCCAGCGCCTAATTAATAGAATGCAATCCTTTGAGCAAGTCAAGTCTATTACTGAGCATGCTCGTGCCATTGGGTACACTTCTATCAATTATGATATGGTATACGGACTGCCGGGGCAAAGTGAAGATTCCATAAAAAATACCTTAAATAAAATCATCTCGCTTCGTCCAGAGCGTATTGCCTACTATAGCTATGCTCATGTCCCATTTATGAGACCAGCGCAAAAATCATATGAAAAATTTCTCCCTTCTCCTGATGAGAAGTGGAACATAATGAAGTTGGGAAAAGAATATTTTCAAGACGCAGGGTATGAAGAAATTGGCATGGATCACTTTGTGCTTCCTGCTGATGAACTTCTTTCTGCGAGAGAAGAGGGTGAGCTGCATAGAAATTTCATGGGCTACACTCCGTTTACCAGCAAGTTACTTATTGGTTTAGGAGTGAGTGCCATTAGTGATACTTGGGGAGGATTTACGCAAAATGAAAAATCACTGACTAAGTATTACGAATCATTGGATGAAAACAAATTACCGTTAGTAAAAGGGCATATTCACACATCAGAGGATTTGTTTTTCAGAAAACACATCCTAAATCTCATGTGTAATTTTGAAACGCAGTGGCACGAAGAAGAACTCCTAAAGTATGCTTTATCTATTAATTTTGACCTGTTGGAGCAACTTGAGAATGATGGGTTGATTCAGCTTACAGGTAAAGGATTAAAAGTCAATCAAGAAGGGCAAGAGGCAATTCGTGTGATTTGCAGTGCGTTTGACGCAAAACTATCAATGTCGATTAGAGAGGCACAATTCAGTAAATCTGTTTAGTTAAAAGTGTATATTTTTTATGGTGTTCTGGTTTGGTCTTAATTGATCATCAGAAAGGAGCTATTTCTTTATGATGAAAAATGTCTTTTCCTTTAAAAAATCGTAATTAACCAAAATACCTGAGATAATTATATATAAGAAATAAGTCAGAAATTAAATCTTCTCATTTGAACAGAATTCATTTCTCCATCCACGTTTGTCCAAGCAAAATACAGCACACTATCAATCACTTCCATCTGAGGAAAACCACTTCCTCTTGAGGCGCTGGTTTCTGATACTACAATCGGAATTCCAATTGATCCGTCTTTTGATACTTTTATGAACCTAATAAGAGGAGTTTCGCCCTCTAAATCTAGCCAACTCACATAAGCTGATTGATTGTCAGCCATTATAATATCCACTCTGCCTACTGAAACAGAATCATCAACAACGATTGGTTCCTGAAAAGATGATCCCGAATCATCCATGAAAGCGACCTGTACTTTAGCAATTCCCTCAGCGGCGGTGAACCATGCCGCTGCTGTTGTGTTTTCATATGAAGCCATTCTGGGGCCATTTACTGGGCATCCCGCAATCTTCCAGTTATCAGCATTTACTGCCTTAGGCTCAGTCCAGTTATTGTCAACAAATCTCACAAAAGACATATCCCTTATTTCTTCCTCCGAGCGATCTCTGTAAATAATTACTGGTCCATTTGGGGTCATCACACCTCCCGTTTGACAGCAATCACATACTCTTGAATCCAGCTCTTCTTCTTTTGTCAAATTGCCAGTCATGTCCAAAGTAGCTGTTCGAATGGTCATCGCACCACCACCTTCGTCCTGACCGTGAGCGTCATGATCTCCACCTCCGGTATTGCGTCCGTCCAACCAGCTAAGTAAAAAAGTGCCGTCATTATTGGGAAGCATGGTTACAAATCCATGCTCTGTCGGCGTAGCATCATTATGAGGAATGATTGGTTCCGACCACTTTCCATTAGCTGGTTTGTATGCTACATTCACATCATAGGAGTAGGTACCATTTGAACTTTTGGCCAGAAAATGAGCAATTATATTCCCTTGGCTATCCACCGCTATCATTGGGTAATCCGCCCAATTCACAAACCAGTCATTTCCAGATGCGATGACCTCAGGCGTTTCCCAGAGGTCTCCTTTTAGGACTGAATACTTTAGATCAATCCAACCTGAATCCCTTTTCTCTACCCACGACATATACAAATGATTGTCACCTCCTTTGATTAAATAAGGCAAAGAAGCATTGTTCCCAGCCGGGGACTCTACTACATTCTGAAGCGCTGGGGTTTCTGCCGTTTTTTCCTTACCCGACTGGCAAGAAACGAGGAACAGAGAGAGAAAGGTTATTCTGGCTAATAATTTCATTTCAGATAGGTTTTGAGTTGTTCAATTTGTTTCGGACTATCCCATTTTCTAGCTCCAACAAGTGTTTCTAATAGCTGTCCATCCTTACCAATTATAAAGGTAGTTGGTAAGGAATACACTCCTAAGGATTCCAAGCTATTATTGATTCGTATAAATGTAAGATCGAAATCACTCATGCTTAAGAATCGATTGATTTGATCTGATTCTTCATCCGAAGCAAGCAAGAGTTCAAAATCAGACGACAATTGATTCTGCATCTCAACAAGATCAGGCATTTCCCTGATGCATGGTCTGCACCATGTTGCCCATAGATTGAGGATTAGAATTTTATCATTGCTTCGATTTATTTGTTTTTCTTGAAGATCTACCAATTTAAGGTTGGATTTGAATGATCCAGCTTCCACTAATATTTTTTCTTCAACAGCTAATGAATTACTCGTTGGCTCACAGCCAATGGAAAAACAATAAATAAGTGCGATGATTACTTGTTTCATAGTATCGATTTTGAGTCCTTCTTCATTTACTTAAGCCTCAAACTATTTCCAATGACCGATACTGAACTCAAACTCATCGCCAAAGCGGCTAGCATTGGACTAAGCAAAAGTCCAAAAAATGGAAAGAGTATACCAGCAGCGATAGGCACTCCAAGCATGTTGTAAACGAATGCGAAAAATAAATTTTGCTTGATATTCCGCATGACATCTGTACTCAGCTTTCGTGCTCTCACTATTCCATCCAGTTCACCCTTTACTAAGGTAAGACTTGCACTTTCGATAGCCACATCAGTTCCTGTACCCATGGCAATACCCACATTAGCCTGAGCTAGTGCAGGGGCATCATTGATGCCATCGCCCGCCATGGCGACAATCTTTCCTTCTGCCTGTAATGCTTTTACCTTTTCGTATTTATCCTCAGGCAACAAATCCGCTTCGTACCCATCCAAACCTAGTTTGTCAGCTACTGCCTTGGCTGTGTTCTTATTGTCACCAGTCAGCATGATTACTTCTAACCCTTGATCCTGTAGATGTTTAATGGCTGAAGCAGAAGCTTCTTTTATTGGATCTGATACGCTAATGAAGCCTGCCACTTCTTTATCGATCACCACAAACATGACTGTTTCTCCTTCTAATTGTCTTTTTTCAACATCCTTTTCATGTTCAGCTCCGAGCCTTAAACCAAATTCTTCCAGTAGCTTTTTGTTGCCAATGGCGACTTGTAATCCGCCCACATTTCCATTGACACCCTTTCCAGTGATGGAATTAAAATCATCCACCTTTTCGATTTTCAAGCCCTTTTCTTCAGCTTCTACAACAATAGCATGAGCCAATGGGTGCTCACTACTGGTTTCAAGAGAAGCAGCAATTTTCAAAATAGCATCTGCATCATGTTTTTCGTTAACAGACTCTACATCTTGGAGTGATGGTTTCCCTTGTGTGATCGTTCCTGTCTTGTCAATAACCAGTGTTGTGACTTTATGCAGCTCTTCAATTGCTCGTGCATCCTTCACTAAAATTCCTTGTTTGGCACCTTTACCTGTCCCTACCATAATGGACATAGGAGTAGCAAGGCCCAACGCACATGGACATGCAATAATCAATACTGTAACTGCACTTGAGAAAGCATACACCAGCTGTGGGTCAGGCCCCCAAATAGCCCAAACTGCAAAGGAGATGATCGCAATGGTAACCACTACTGGGACGAAATAGCTGGATACTTTGTCAGCAAGATTCTGAATTGGCGCTTTTGTACGGCTGGCCTTATTGACCATGTCAATTATCTGAGAAAGCAGGGTGTCACTGCCTACTTTTAGAGCTTTCATTTGAAAAGTACTGGTCCCATTGATGGTTCCTCCAATTACTTCGTCTCCTGTCGATTTCTCTACTGGTACGGGTTCTCCCGTGATCATTGATTCGTCGATGGTACTTTTTCCATCAGTGATTTCACCATCCACTGGAATTTTTTCTCCAGGTTTGATCTTGATGATGTCATTTAGCTGGACATGTTCTAAAGGAATGGTCATTTCTTCACCATCACGAATCACTGTAGCTTCAGGTGGAACGAGATTCAACAGCTCTTTAATGGCAGAGTTGGTTTGACTTCTAGCTTTCGCCTCCATCAATTGTCCTAAAAGGATCAATGTGAGAATGACTACTGAAGCTTCGAAATACAGGTGAACAGCTCCGCCTGCAGACTTGAATTGATCTGGGAAAATCTCTGGAAATACGAGTGCAACAACACTGAATAAATAGGCTGAACCAGCCCCAAGAGTGATCAATGTCCACATGTTGGGTGAACGATTAATAATGGAATTATAGCCTCTTACAAAGAATGACCTGCACGAATAGAAAATGACCGGAGTGGTAAGAATGAATTGAACCCATCCCCAAGTTTGCTCTGAAGCAAGTCCACGCAGTGAAACACCAATCATATCACTCATGGCAATGAAAAAGACCGGAAGAGTGAAGGATACCGAAATCCAGAATTTCTTGAGCATGGATGAGTACGCATTGTCTTCCTCAGAATCGTTTTCGGAGGCTTTCTTAGACTCCAAATCCATTCCACACTTCGGACAGCTTCCTGGCCCATCCTTCACTACCTCAGGATGCATCGGACAAGTGTATTCTGTTTTGTATGATCCTGATGCTTCTCTTTCTAAGTCCATTCCGCACTTAGGGCAATCGCCTGGCTCATCATACTTTTTATCCCCCTCACAAAGCATTGGGCAATAGTATTTACCCTTTCTGCTTTTGTCTTGCTTTTTGATTTTGGGCATGTCATGTTTATGCTCTACATGCGTCCCTTGCGGATGAATATCATATCGTCCACCATCATTCTTTAATACATCCTTTAGTTTTTCGATCGGCACATGGCTCTCCATATGGACGATAGCTTCTTTCTTGCTTAGATCTACAGAAACTTCTGAAATTCCATCTACTTTGGAAAGTGTCTCGGTTACATGATTCTTGCAGCCATTGCAGGTCATACCAGAGATTTGATACGTGTGTTGCATATTCGTAATATTAATTATGCTAAGGTCAAAAATTAAGAAGTGTTCCTGTTACACAATTTTGAGATTATGTTATATGATTTCAAAAATGGCCATGCCTATTTTTAAGACATTACAAATAGAAAAAGGGAGCCCGAAAGCTCTCCCTTCTTTAACATAGCTGGATTGAATTCTTAAAGCTCTTCGGTCACTCTTCCACATTTCAGCATCATATCACCAAAGTAGGGATTTCTGATTTCCTCAGACATGCTAATCCAGTTGGCACCTGTATTGTCGAAAGCCATTGGGCAATACTGCACATACACGCCTTCCGCTATTTCATTGGCTTTGAGCGCTTCAATTAATCCATCTGTGATGATTTTGAAAGCTATTCTTTGTGCTTTTAGATCATCAGATGAGGCAATCATATTGGCAGCTTCAATCATTTTTGTATCCATTTTTTCTGATGTCAATGATGTACCTAATGCGGTTGCAGCTGTTTTTGCTACTCCAGCATCCGACTTAACCAATGCATCTTTCAGCTTTATGTAATTAGCTAAAGGATCAGGAGTTTGTTGCTCAGTTGCTTCAGTTTGTACAACTGAATCAGCCTCCGATGCACTTTGCTCTGAAGCAGAACTGCTACATGCAAAAATAGATGCCGAGATAAAAAAGGAGTATAAAATGGTTTTCATGATAGTAGTTGTTTTGAAATGTTTGATTTATTGATTTTGAAATTTGAATGAAATTTTAACATCTGCCCATGCCATGGAGATCATTCCAGATCCATCTTCCATTGCGTCAACAGTATAAGTCAGCGATTCTACTTGCTCATCCATAGCTTGGGGAACCACATCAAAGCGTAGTACATCGTTGGTTTGGTTATACTCATCAGCTAAGTGCATATCCCAGTCTTTGCTCAGGATCAATGTCCAAGACTCAGTTCCAGGAATCGTGAAAAATCCATATTTTCCTGCTGGAATCACCGTTTCATTGATCATTACACCTTGTTGGAAATTGATAGTGGTTGCTCGATGTGCTCCAGTCACCCATACTTCACCAAAACCGACTAACCCACCAAAAATTTGCCTACCACGTACGCCCGGTGAGCTATATTCTATACGGACATGGTTTTCTCCAACGTTGGTCATTGCTGTTTGTTTGGGACTTTTAGATTTTGGCTTTTCAGCACTTTCTGCTGTATGAGCAGAGTGATCTTCTTGTTCCTTTGAATCTTCTTTTTTTTCTCCTGGACTGCACGCCCATAGTACGCTTGCTAAAAGGATAAATGCTGCTTTTTTCATAATTTTAGTTGGTATAATTAGTTTAATTCTTCTTCTATATTACCGCAAGTGAGCATTGCATCACCGAAATACGGATTTAGCACTTTATCGGAATCACTCAGCCAAAAGGCTCCCTTGTTGTCCATCGCCATTGGGCAGAACTGTCGGAAGCCACTGGTTTCCACCTGATATTTTTTCAAGGTATGATACAATTGATCACTGAGTGGAGAGAGTAGGTTTCGTAGCTTCTCTAAATCTTTCTCAGTTTTCATCATTTCAGCAATCGATTGAAGGACATTTATATCCTTCATCCAGGTGATGCGCGCTTCACCTTTTACCAGACTCATTTTTACATTGTTGATGGTCTTTTGTAATGTCTTCACTTTTTCATTAGTTAGGGCGGCATTCGATGCAATCATCGCGTCTTTTAAAGGGAGATAGCTTTCATAGACCTGCTTGATTTGATTCTGGAACTCAGCACTTACATCATAGATATCGTTCGTCTTGTTTACTTCTGGATGATTCATCGACGATTGTGCATCAGAGGATCCTCCCGTCCCCCCGTGATCATGCCCGGTCATTGCGGCACCTCCTTCTGGAGACATCATGCTTGGCTTGCCTGCCAATTGAGCGGCAGCATCTATGCTGAAGGTACCACTCACTGCTATTTCTTGGCCGATTTCTAACCCTTCTTTCACCACAAATCGATCGCCTAGCGCCGCTCCCAATGTCACTTCTTTCATCAGGAATGAAGTGCCAACATCTGTTGAATTCTTCACATACACGACCGAACGAGTACCTGTCCACATCACTGCTGATTTAGGAACGGTAATAGCTTCTGCTGATGGAACGCCTGCTTCCAGTATGCCTTTGGCAAACATTTCCGGCTTGAATTGATTATTGGAGTTATTCATCTCTAGCCGAACTTTTGCTACGCGTGATTTCGGATCAATGATTGGATCGATGTAGCTAATCTTCCCTTTGAATGTTTCGCTGGGTAGGGAGGAGATGGTGAACGAAATTTCATCTCCTTTTTTCATCCATTGTAAATCACTTTCGTAGGAATCAAAAAGGACCCACACCTTCGATAGATCTGTGATCTTGTACAAGGCTGCACCCTGTTTAATATAATCACCTTGATTAACCATTTTTTCTGTGACATATCCTGAGCGCTCCGAAATAATAGGCAATGTCTCTATGGGAGCTCCATTGGCAATGATCTGATCTATCTGAGTAGTTGTCAGTTTCCAATTCAATAGCTTTTTCTTAGCTGCTTGGAAGAGATCTGGCTGGCTATCCTTGATTTTCTGCGCCTCAAATAATTCTTGCTGTGCAGTTACTAATGTGGGTGAATACACTTTTGCAATAGTTTGTCCTTTCTTTACCAATTCTCCAGTGAAATTCACAGTCAAACGCTCAACCCGTCCTGGAATATGGGAAGATTGAGTAAAGATCAATCGTTCGTCTGCTTGTACTTTTCCTGTCATGCGTATGGTTTTGGATGAGGCACCCATGCCTACTTCTAGAGTGGCCACATTGGCCAATTTCAGGGCATTGGCAGACATACTGATGGCCATCGGATTTTCATCGCCTATACCTTCTTCTACAGGGATTAAGTCCATACCGCAAATCGGGCAAGAGCCGGGTTCGTTTTGTCGGATTTGTGGGTGCATGCTGCATGTCCAAACTCCTTTTTCGTTCATGGTCAATTCATGACCTTCTCCTTCGTGAGTGGACATGGTGTCGTTAGATGATGGTGCCACCCACCAACCTATTGCTACTCCGACTACTAATGTGAGGCTAATCAGCACGTATTTATTTTGAAGTAAATTTTTCATTGTTGTATTATTTTATTTGCTCTTGGCAGTCAAATATTCCATGCTCGACAGAGCAGTGAGAAGTCTTGTTTGTGATTTCACTTGTAATTTTTCATAATTGAGAAGTTGCATCTGAATGCGCAACAGCTCAATAAGGTCTTTTCCCGAATTGCTGAATTCACTCAAAAGTAAAGTTTGAATCTGTTTGGTTTCGGCAATTTGATTATCATAGAGTTCCTTAAGTTGTAACTCCTTTTCAATATCGTACTTCAGATTTTCAAAACTGGTAGATAGTTCGTTTCGCGTTGCTTGCACCATCAACTCAAATCCTTCAGTTTGCAATCGAGTCTCAGATAGCGCGGCTTTGTACTTTTTTCTGAAAATAGGCAAGCTTACAGACACCATAGGCATAATCGCATCTTGACCATTTTGTGGCACATTCATGTCAGATCGTTCAGCCACTATGATGTAGTCCAAACCCACTCCAAGTTTTGGTAGGCTTTGCTTTTCAATCACACTTACTTGCTTTTCCTTCGATTTTATTTTCAGCTTCAATTCCTGAATTAGTGGGTGTTCATTCCAATTCTGATCAATCGATACCAGCTCAAGATCCACTTCCAGATCATTGTCCACTTGTACCTCCAACGAATCAGCTCTGTTTAGCAGGTTGTTGAAAGTGGAGCTCAAAGGCTGTTTCATTTTATTAAGGAGACTTATTTCCGTCTCCAAATCCTGAATCATCAAATCCACTCGCAAGACATCTGCTAAACTGGTTTGTCCATTTTCATATTTTGAAGTGGCGAGAGTCTTCCAAAATTTAAGTTGAGAAAGACTTTCTTTCTGAATGACCAAAAGCTGATCAACCTCAACAAGCGGATAATACGCTTTAGCAACCTGAAATTTCAATCTATTCTGTTCATCGATATATGCCTGAAAAGATGCTTCTGCCATGAGCGTAGAAACATCCCCTTGGGCCTTCAATGTCCCAAACCATGGAAACATTTGTGATAGCGTGAATCTGGCCATCTGTGGTCCGACCCTCGTTTCAGTCATTCGTCCAAACGCACTGACAGATAAGGTAGGGTCTGGAAGTCCTCTGACTTGAGTAACCCGCTGCAATGCAGCCTCAAATTCTTTGTATTTGGCCTGAATGGACGGGTTTTGATCTAGAGCAATTTGCTGGCATTCCTCCAGCGTTTGGGCAGAGACACCAATAGAAAGAAGCATGTATATGATTGCTATATATCTCATTGATTTGGAATTAAAAGTTTGTAAGAATTACCTACGAGATCTATCCAATCAATATGTCCCATTATGGTCTGCTTCTTATTGATAAAATGCATATGCATGTTGCTATCGTGATGCGTGTAGACACCTTTAGCATTCGTAGAATAAAATCCGAGAACTATTAGGTCTTCATGATCAATCGACCCTGTAAATGCACCTTCTTTGTGCCTATTAAAATCTCCATTATTTGCATCAAAATTGATCACATGGTAATCCAGTGTCGGTTTTCCTATTAGGATAAATGGAAATGGGTTTGATAAATCGGTGACTTTGCTTAGCTCAGATTCTATATCAGATGTGTTCACAATGGTCAGCGTATCCCAAGCAGACATCTCTACATATACCAAAAGTGTTGCTTTGGTTTTTGCATCAATTTCTACAAACAATGAGTCATGCTTAACAGATGATTGAAATACTTTTCCTTCAAGAATCAGTATTTCACCCCCTAATGAATCGATTGCGCCAAGCCCATAAACACTGCTACCAGACAAAGTGTCTAAGCTTACACGAGCCTCAAACTTTCCTTGGTGCATAATTTGTCGTAACTCTCCAATACTATTTACTATGGGCTTTCCCGATGGACTTGAGCAGGCAAAAGCAATAACTATCAGTATGTAAATGATATATCTCATGACTGCAACTTTTTAACTTTCCGTTCCTCTCTAAATGAATAGAGCACAGGCACAATGAAAATGCTCACCAATGCGAAGGCCATTCCACCAAAAGAGGGAATCGCCATTGGAATCATGATATCCGAACCTCTGCCTGTGGAAGTAAGGACAGGGAGCAAGGCAATCATCGTAGTGGATACAGTCATCAAAGCAGGCTTGATTCGACGCGCACCGGCTTCCACAACCGATTTTCTTACTTCCTCCAATGAATTTGGCTTATTCTTCACAAATGTTTGATCCAAATAAGTAGCAATCAGGACTCCATCATCTGTAGCGATCCCAAATAGTGCAATGAAACCGACCCATACTGCCACACTTAAGTTGATGGTTTGCATCTGAAACAGCTCACGCATATTGGAGCCAAACAGATTGAAATCTACGAACCAACCTTGTCCGTAGAGCCAAATCATGATAAATCCACCACTAAACGCCATGGCAATTCCAGAGAATACCATCAACGAAGTGGTCACTGATTTAAACTGGAAATACAGGATGAGAAATACAATAGCCAACACCAAAGGGACAATGATAGATAAACGTTTCTCAGCTCGAACCTGATTTTCATATGTCCCAGAGAATTTGTAGCTGACACCTTGAGGCACCACTAATTCCCCTGATTCGATACGGTCCTTTATTGATTGCTGAGCGGCATTTACCACATCTACTTCAGCATAGCCGTCTCTCATATCAAACAGCACATACCCAACAAGGAATGTTTCTTCACTTTTAATGGCCTGTGGTCCTCGCATATATTCCACCTCAACTAATTGACCCAGTGGAATTTGAGCTCCAGTAGGGGTGGAAACAAGGATTTTCTTTAAAGACTCGGGATCATCTCTCAACTCTCTTGGGTATCGCACACGGACGGGATAACGCTCTCGACCTTGCACAGTTGAAGTGATCTTCATTCCACCAATTGCCGTTTCAATGGTCTGTTGTACTTCTTCAATTGTGAGGCCGTATCGAGCTATCTCTTCCCGATTAATATTAAGGTGAAGATATGGCTTACCTACAATTCTGTCGGCAAATACTGCCTCACTTTTCACAGAGGGGACGGACTTGAGAATTTCTTCTAGTTTAAATCCAAAATTCTGTATAGTTGTTAAGCTTGGGCCGTATACCTTGATTCCCATCGGAGCTCGCATACCCGTTTGAAGCATTACCAATCGTGTTTCAATTGGCTGCAATTTAGGAGCAGAGGTTACTCCTGGTATTTTGGTCACCTTTACAATCTCCTCCCAGATGTCATCTGGAGACTTGATTTCTTTTCGCCAATTCCTGAAGTACTGACCTTTTCCGTCAAGAATCAATTGAGATCTCTCAATTCCATCGACCAGTGCTTCCTCATTGCTTAGGGTTTTACCGTTGGTTAATACAAAACGATCTTCATCATCTACCTTGAATCGTACACGATGACCATTTTCATTCACCGCATATTCAGGTTTATAATTAATAACATTTTCAAACATCGAAATCGGAGCTGGATCCAAGGCTGATTCCGCACGTCCCAACTTACCAACTGCTTGATCTACTTCCGGAATGTTTGTTAGAAGCATATCGAGTTGTCCTAAAACTTTTCGATTGTACGCTACACCTGAATGAGGCATAGAGGTTGGCATCAATAGAAAACTTCCTTCATCTAACGAAGGCATAAATTCCTTTCCAATTCCAGGGAAACTATGAGACATGCTCGTCCACACCTTGGTCGTCCGGACATTCCAGTCAATGCTATCAAAAGTTTTAGGAATGAAACCAAAGATGGAGTTGAAACCAAACCAAATATTTCCTCCTAAAAGAATAAGTACAATCGGGACAGTTAAGAATATTTTCTTATTGTTTAAACACCAGTATAGAATGGGACGGTAATATTTTTCAAGCAGACTGAATCCACCGAGAATAATCCCGACAATTAGTCCAACGAAAATGAAGTTGACAACCAGGCTTTGCTGTGCACCTAAGGGCAGCCAAAATTTAGCCAGGAGCCAGGTAACGGCAAGCACTGATACAATCAATGTGGCATTTCGCGTAAACCAGTTTTGTTTTGGGCTATAGGTCTGAATAAACCAGCTAAGCCCAAAGGCAATCAATAATATTCCTGCCAAAACACTTTGGAATATTGCTACGATGAGACCAGTTAGTATCAATCCTGAGTTGACCAATTTTGCAACACGTTCATTTTTAATTCGGAATCCGAAAAACCAATGCGCCAATGCTGGAAGAATCAGTAAAGCGACGATTAGTGCCGAAATCAACGCGAAGGTCTTGGTGAAGGCGAGAGGTCGGAACAGTTTGCCTTCTGCTGCTTCCATGGTAAAGACGGGAACAAAACTTACAATTGTTGTTGAAACAGCCGTGAGGATAGCTGAACTCACTTCTGATGCCCCATTGTACACTGTATTGATAAGTTTTTGTCCTGGAGGAGCTTCATCGATGTGTTTGATCACATTCTCTGACAGAATAATCCCTAAATCTACCATGGTGCCAATGGCAATGGCAATTCCTGAGAGCGCTACTATGTTGGCGTCAACTCCAAAATAGCGCATGGAGATAAACACCATCAATACTGCAATAGGAAGAATGCTGGCAATCAACAACGAAGCACGTAGGTTGAAAACCATAACGATTACCACCAAAAGGGTAATAAGAATCTCCAATGACAGTGCTTCTTCAAGCGTTCCAAGGGTCTCTTGAATCAAGGTGGAGCGATCGTAAAACGGGACAATCGTCAATTGGCTAATGGTGCCATCAGCCAATGTTTTCTGAGGAAGTCCCGGCGCGATTTCTTCAATCTTTGTTTTCACATTATTGATAACCTGCAGTGGATTCGATCCATATCTCGCAACCACAACACCTCCAACCACTTCGGCTCCTGCTTTATCTAAAACACCTCTACGTGTGGATGGACCAAGCGAAACCATGGCCACATCTTTAATGCGAATAGGTACATTGTCTTGAACAGCAACTACTGCCTTTTCCATATCTTCAATGCTTTTGATATAGCCAAGTCCCCGTACCAAGTATTCCGCCTGATTGATTTCAACCGTTTTGGCTCCTACATCCTTGTTGGATTTTCGTACTGCATCCATCACGGCCATCAAAGGAATTTTATAGGCTTTGAGAGCATCTGGATTCACATCAATTTGATATTCCTGCACATAGCCTCCTATGGAAGCTACCTCAGAAACACCTTCTGCAGCATTTAGGCCATATTTCACATAGAAATCCTGAACGCTACGGATTTCATGCAAATCCCAACCGCCTGTGGTATTGCCTTCTTTGTCTCGTCCTTCTATCGTGTACCAATACACTTGACCTAACGCAGTGGCATCTGGCCCTAGTGTTGGCTGCACTTGATCTGGCAAAAGTCCAGAGGGGATAGAATTGAGCTTTTCTAAAATCCGTGACCGTGACCAGTAGAATTCTATGTCTTCATTGAAAATGACATAGATGCTGGAAAAACCAAACATAGATGTACTTCGAATGGACTTTACGCCTGGTATACCAAGCAAGTAAGTGGTCATGGGGTAAGAGATCTGATCTTCCACATCTTGCGGAGAACGTCCCTGCCACTGAGTGAACACTATTTGCTGATTTTCACCAATATCGGGGATGGCATCCACTGGGACAGGATCAGAAGGAAGTGAACCCACTTCCCAGCCAAAAGGAGCCGTAACAATACCCCAGAGGATAAATCCTGCTAGGATAAGCATGGTTACGAGCTTGTTTTCAAGAAAATATTTTATGATTCGATTGAGCATAATATGTTGTTGAGTTGAAACTGAGACGTCAGTTCAAAGTGGGCATTGGATTGCCCGTCCTGACATACTTGTCAGGAACATATTTATGTACTATATGATGAAGATCTGCTGTAGAACTGGTATGTCCTCCGTCAGAAGAGGTGGATCGTAATCTGTGTATTGCGAATTGTCAAGGTCGGTTAAGAAGACCTCAAGATAAGAGATAAAAAACGCAGCGACGAAACCAACATTCAAATTGGATTGTTCGACACTTTTTTTGAATTCACCTTTAACTTCAATGTTGAGGTATTCATTCTCGCAACAAGACTTTTCATCAAAGTAGGGTACCTCATCTGATTTACCTTCAGATTCATTATCCATATCAGCCATTCCACAGTCCAAATGCACATGACCGACCATCAATTTGGCTTCTACTGCCAAACCCCCACAGAAGTGTGTGCCGATAGCAAAACCAAAATGACTGGTTAGCATCAGGAGTGCAAGTGATATGGATATTATCTTTTTCAACCTAACAAATATACGAAAAGCGAAACAGAAGGATTTTAAGAATTATGGAAGTTGATTTTAATTCCATATGGAGGGGGACCTGATTGTCACATTAATCAAGCTTTGTTATTACTACTTTGGTTTATTGCCGTCTATCTTTGCGGTACATTTTGCCAAATAATGAAAGATACAAAAACGACAAATACACTCTTATTAATTATCGTCATTCCACTAGTATTTTATTTGCTAAAAACACTCTCTTTCATATTCATACCGCTCATTTTATCCATGTTTTTGGCATTGCTATTATTGCCAACGATGAGGTGGTTTAGGACTAAAAAAGTGCCGAAAGCTATTAGTATAATGGTGGTGATATTGATGGTGGCTGGTGTCTTAAAAGTGTTTGGCGTATTAATTAGAATTTCAAGTAATGAAATTCTCTCAGCGGATAGCTTCTTTTTCACGAACGCTGAAGTCAAATTAGTTGGGCTCATTATGGCGATAGAGAATTTCTTAGGAATTGAGCGATTACAAGGCGAAAATGTTCTTAAATACTACTTTCAGAGTGGTGATTTTTTTCAAAACCTGGCACCTACATTAAGTTATGTTCAGCAGACGGTATCTGTTATTCTGATGACTGCTTTTTTTGTTATTCTACTACTTTCTGAGTCAATCAATTTTGAAAGGCTTATGCATACGACCATTTTCAGACAGAAATACGCATCAGTAAAAACGTTTATGAAAATTGAAAAAGATATTATCAGATTCGTTAAAGTGAAATTCATAATTAGTCTATTAACGGGTGTAGGCTTCAGTCTTGCTTGTCTCTTTTTTGGCGTCAGCTTCCCTATTTTCTGGGGGTTATTTGCCTTCTTGATCAACTTTGTTCAGATGGTAGGGTCTGTGATTTCAGTTTTATTGCTATCTCTATTTGCATTTGTTGAACTCGATCCTACAGGGACGCTTCTCTTTTTCGTTTTGACAATAACAGCCGTTCAAGTATTGTTTGGAGGCGTCTTAGAGCCTGTTTTTATGGGGAAGACCTTCTCAGTCAATATCATGACTGTGCTAATCATGCTGATGCTTTGGGGCTATATATGGGGAGTTGCTGGGTTAATTATGTCTATTCCTATCACGGTAGTTGTAAAAATTATTTTTGAGCAATTTTCCAACACTAAAATCATCGCTAGTCTCATGTCTGGACAAGTTCCAGAGCCAATAATTCCTTGGAAGAAAACGAAATTTTAAAAGGTAATTGTTTACTCTAACCTATAACCTTGAGTGGTGAAGGAGTAGCCTCTTGAGGCTTCCGAGGATATCATCACACATTCAAAAAAAGGCTCATGAGATGAACTCTTCTTTTTCCAATCAAAGATAAAATTAGCACCAGAGCCTCCTTCTTTATCTAATCTGTTGATAATTATTTCAACAGTCTCCATAGGGCTTACATAAACTGGACTGTTAGCGTAATTTCTCAATGACTTTCCATGAGTGTCAAAGTATTCTGCGCTGGTCACAAAAATAGTGTCTGTTCTATTGGGATTTTTGATACTCACTGTAGCTCCTAAGGAAATATCCTCATGTTCTGAATTACTATAAATATGAGAATATACTGATAAATAGGTTGATCCTGATGTAAGAGAGTCAAGATTGATGTCATTAACTTTTCTTCCTTTCCAATTGGAATTGGATTCCAAATAGTCATTTTTCTTTACTGGCTCGACACAAGAAATAAGCAGAAGACTTACTGAAAATAGTAGATATTTCATTTGAATCATTTATCGGTACAATTTACAAAAAGGATAGTGATATGAGATGAACTGATAGAAAATCATTTGTTGCTTAAATGAGAACAATTTGTTTCGATAAAGTGTGTTAAAAGGAGCAATTAAATTTTACTTTTTTTAAATTGTAGATGAATAATAAGACCAGTTAAATTAAATGAAAGAAATAATCAATTCACCAAAAGCGCCAGCGCCAATAGGCCCATATTCACAAGCGATTAAAGCAGGGAATACACTCTATGTATCAGGTCAAATCCCACTTGATGAGGCGACTGGCAATCTGGTAGAGGGTTCTATTGGAGAGGAGACTGATCAGGTCATGAAAAATATTTCCTACATTTTAGAAGAAGCTGGTCTCACATTCAAAGATGTCTTAAAGTGTTCCATATTCGTTTCAGATATGGGAAACTTTTCCAATATTAATACAGTTTACGGAAGATATTTTCCAGAAGATCCACCAGCAAGAGAAACAGTGGAAGTAAGTGGTTTACCGAAAGGTGTTAGAGTAGAAATTTCTTGTATTGCTTCATTTTAAGATAAAGTAATTATTGTCTACCCTTCTTGTCTTGGATGTCTATTTTTGCGCTCCATATCCAATAACAATTGATGGAGAACGTAAGAGTAAGATTTGCACCAAGTCCAACAGGTGGACTACACATAGGAGGAGTTCGTACAGCCCTATTCAACTATCTTTTTGCCAAAAAACATAATGGAACATTCATTATTAGAATAGAAGATACCGATCAAAATCGCTTTGTAGAAGGTGCTGAGGACTACATTCTGAAATCACTTGAATGGTGCGGTATTATTCCTGATGAAGGACCAAAGAATGGAGGGGAGTTTGCCCCATATCGTCAATCAGAAAGGAAAGACATTTACAAGCAATATGCTGATCAGCTCTTAGAGGATGGAAAGGCATATTATGCATTTGATACGCCCGAAGAGTTAGATGAAATGAGGGAAAGACTGAAAGCATCAAGGGTAATGAATCCTCAGTACGACACCATTACCAGAACGACGATGAAAAACTCACTCACGCTATCTGATGAGGAGGTTCAGAAGAAGTTAGATGCTGGAGAGCCTTACGTCATCCGAATCAAAATTCCCAAAAAAGAAGAGGTTAGGCTTAATGATATGGTCAGAGGATGGGTGATGGTAAACACCGAGACACTAGATGATAAGGTGTTGATGAAATCTGACGGAATGCCAACCTACCACTTAGCTAATGTGGTAGATGATTATTTAATGAAAATATCTCATGTAATTCGAGGTGAAGAATGGCTTCCATCTGCTCCTTTACATGTTTTATTATATCAATTTTTGGGCTGGGAGGATGAGATGCCCCAGTTTGGACATCTTCCATTGATATTGAAACCAGATGGAAATGGAAAGTTAAGTAAGCGAGCTGCTGATAAAGCAGGCTTCCCAATATTTCCATTGAATTGGCAAGATGCAGATGCTGTAGAAGTCTCTAAAGGATTTAAAGAAACGGGCTTTTTACCTGAGGCATTAGTGAATTTTCTGGCTTTTTTAGGTTGGAATCCGGGCACTGAGCAAGAAATTTTCTCAATGAACGAGTTAATACAAACATTTTCACCTGAACGAATTAATAAAGCAGGAACAAAATTTGATTTTGATAAAGCCAAATGGTTCAATCAAGAATACATTAAATCTACTCCTTCTAAGCAATTTGCTTCCCAGCTTGTAAAAGAGTTAGAAAAACATAAAATCATCACTTCTGAATCAAAAGCCGAAGAGATGATTGAACTGTTGAAAAGCAGAGTAACATTCCCCCATGAGTTTGTGGAAAACAGCCTTATTTTCTTTAATAATCCAGAGAATTATGATGAAAAGGTTGTCCAGAAGAAGTGGGATGAGGATACACCTAAGGCACTCAATTTATTCGTTGAGCAGTTAGAATCTAAAGAAACTATCACAGAAGAGGAGGCAAAAAACTTATTTTGGGATACCTTAGAATCAAATGGATTTAAGCCGGGGCAATTTATGCAAACATTAAGGTTGAGTATGACTGGCGAAGGTTCAGGGCCTGACTTGATGACAATTATCGAAATAATGGGACCTCATGCCTCAGCCAGTAGAATCAAACATTCCATTTCTGTGTTATCTAACTAAATAAGCGATGAGCAAAAAAGAGAAAGCCAAAGTACACAAAGACTTAGACGGTCTAAATCTTAGCGTAGATCAATTTGGAGAAATTAAAACCAACATGTCAGTTGATGAATTGAATAAATTCTTGAACAAAAATGTGGAGGATAAAAAATTGAAAGACCGAGAAGATATTGATGACTTAAAAAAGGATTAGTTTCCTAACACACAACAATTCAAAACAACTATACTAATATCATGACTAAAATCGGAATTATCAAAGAAGGCAAAGTGCCCATTGATCGTAGAGTTCCTTTAACCCCACTTCAGGCTAAACAAATAAAGGATAGTTATGATGTGGAGCTGGTTGTTCAATCCAGTGATATCCGATGCTTTTCTGATGACGATTATAGAGATATAGGAATTGAAGTAGTCGATTCTATTGAAGATTGTGATATTATCCTTGGAGTGAAAGAAGTTCCCATGGATAAATTAGTAGATGGGAAAACACATTTCTTTTTTTCTCACACTATCAAAAAGCAAGATTATAATCGCCAACTGCTTCAAACCATAGTGGAGAAAAAAATAAGATTAATTGACTGGGAGACACTTACCAATGAAAGTGGCAATAGAATCATTGCGTTTGGAAGATGGGCTGGTATAGTTGGAGCTTACAATGGAATATGGACATTTGGCAAACGGTATAATCTTTTCAATCTCAAAAGAGCTCATGAATGCTTTGATTATGAAGATTTAAAAAATGAGTACAAAAAAATAAAACTCCCGAAAACTAAAATAGCCTTGACAGGAGGGGGAAGAGTAGCAAAAGGAGCTATGGAGGTTTTATTAGGAGCTGGGATAAGAAAAGTCACTGCTTATGAATTTATTCATGAATTGTTCGATGAGCCAGTATTTGCTCAATTGAATTCGAGAGACTACAATCGTCACAAGAAAGGAGTAGAATTTCATCGAAATGAATTTTACAAACATCCGGAGATGTTTGAAAGCGATTTTATTAAATACGCTAAAGTCACCGATATACTAATTGCATGTGCTTTTTGGCATCCAGCAGCTCCAGTATTATTTTCCAGAGAGGACATCACGAAAGACTATTTCGATATACGAGTCATTGCAGATATTACTTGTGATATTGAAGGATCAATCCCTTCCACAAAAAAACCAAGTACAATCGATGATCCTATCTACGATTACAATCCTAGCGATGATGAAATAGAGCAAGCGCTGACTGACGAAGGGAATATAACTGTAATGGCAGTAGATAATCTTCCATGTGAGCTACCTCGAGATGCTTCGGAGAGTTTTGGTAATGAGTTTGTAAATAATGTAATAGAACATCTATTAGGAGGAGATACAAAAGGCATTATTAAGAAGGCGACCATTACCGAAAATGGGAAGCTAACAGAGAAGTTTAGCTACTTGCAAGATTATCTTGAAGGTAAGAATTAAGTCATTATTTACATTTCTTCATCAATAAGACCAGAATTTTTCGAGTTATCTTAGCTTAATGGACTTAAAGCTTTTTTTTGACCCAACAGAAGTAGAAGTTGACAAATCACCAACTTCCTTTCAATCCTCAATCTATGTGAATAGGCACAAAATGCCTGATTATCAAGGGATGGATATTGCTTTTATTGGGTTAAGAGAATATCGGGGAAGTTCTAGAAAGGGAAGTGAAAAATCACCAGATGTAATCCGCAAAGAACTCTACAGGTTGAAAAAAGGCTATGGTGATTATGCAGTCGTGGATCTTGGAAATTTTAGAAATGGTCCAACTTTAGATGATACTTATCTGCGATTGAAAGAAGTGTGTGCCTATCTAATGGATAAAAATATCATCCCTGTCCTTTTTGGTGGAAGTCACGACTTGGATTTAGGTCAATACTACTCTTACGAGAATGGAGGTAAACTAGTCTCTGTTTTGAATATTGATAATTCAATGGATTTTAGTGGCGCTAATGCTTCTGAAGGACATTTAGGTAGAATGTTTAAGCATAGCCCAAACTATCTGTTTAGTTATTATCAGTTGGCTTATCAGAGCTATTTGGTTGATCAAAAGGAAATGGAGTTGATGGATGAACTTGCTTTCGAAGCAGTCCGCCTTGGTGTAGTTAAAGAAAACATTAAAGACATTGAACCAATGGTAAGAGATGCTGATATGCTCACATTTGATCTTTCAGCTCTTCAGATTAGTTATGCGCCCGGCGCTAGCGACGCTAAAGTGTATGGACTGACAGGGGAGGAAGCTTGTCAACTAACATGGTACGCAGGACAAAATGAAAAAATGAGCTCTATTGGTCTTTATAATTACGATGAACAATCAGATACTGATAACAGAAAAAATGCTTTCGTTATCGGGACAATGATTTGGTATTTTGTTGAGGGGTACTATCATAGGAAAGGAGATAAGAATTTCAAGTCAAATGACTACCTCGTGTATGAGGTTCATTACGGAGGAGAGCCAGAAACAATCAAATTCTATAAGAGTAAGCTTTCAGAAAGATGGTGGATGGAAGTTCCCAATGCAGATAGCATGGGCGTTTTCAACAGAAGCAGAATGATCGCGTGTAATTATTCGGATTACGAAATGGCATTGAAAGGAGAGGTGCCAGATCGCTGGCTTAATTTTTATAGTAAAGCCTAGCCTCTATCTGGCATGATGATCCAAAGAATGATATAGACTAATATCCCAGGGAAAGCCACACTCAGAATAGAAAGAACCAAATATCCAGCTCTAACAAGTGTAGGGTCTAAATTGAAGTAATCAGCCAGACCGGCACATACACCACCAATTACTTTATCACTTGATCTAAATAGTCTCTTAGTCATTTCCATGATTATTTACTTTAAAGATGATAATTTTTTTGTAAAATTCTGAAGTAAAATCATTCCTGTTTTATTAGGAGTGATAGGAGGAGTAGGTAGCTCCTTCTCAATCATCTTAGTGCTCTTGATACTTTCAGCAATGTTGAATGATCCAGCATTGAAGGTAAGAAGAACAGCCAAGATGATACCCAATAATATCAAAAGGGTTTTTTGTAGGTTTAGTTTTGTGCGTGCTGTAGGCATAGTAAATATTCTTCAACTATTGTGCCAATAGTATTTAATGTATTGATTTTCAGTAAGTTAAATTAGATTCTAATTTATTTGATGTTCAATTGTGAACATCAATCCAAATAAATTGAACACTAATTAAATATTCGAATCTTCTCTTCTGGAACACTTAGGAAGATAGAATCACCTACTTCAAGCTGACATCTTTCAGTTTCTAGCGAAAACTGTGATTCTCCTAATGGAGATTTGATACTCAACACATCATGAGGGCCTTTAAATTCTTTTTTGCAGATAATCCCCTTCAAATTACAGTTGGCTTCTGACGAAATGGTAATATTTTCAGGGCGTACAAATATCTGAAAAAAACCATCAGGACTTTCTGGGATCATTAAATTTCCAAAAGGAGTATTCACCTTATTATCTATCTTTTGGCCATCCAAGATAACACTTGCACCAAAAAAATCGGAGATATAAGGTGAGTTAGGTTGTTGATATATATCAGATGGAGTTCCTTTTTGCAGGATTCTCCCTTCTTTCATAATTACCAATTGATCAGCAATCAAAAAAGCATCAATTGCTTGATGACTTACCAGAATGGTGGTTATATCAAGAGATCGCAAAAGGTCAAAAATTTCTTGTCTTATTCTCGCTTTTAACAGCTCATCCAAACTGCTAAATGGTTCATCCAAGATCAGCATTTTAGGATTAATAGATAGCGCTCTCGCCAACGCAACTCGTTGTTGTTGTCCTCCAGATAGTTCGTGGGGATATCTTTTATCAAGACCACTCAGTCCTGTCATACTTAGTAGTTCTTCTAGTCTTTTCTTTGTTTTTTGGCTGGATTTAAGCGCATAAAAAATATTCTCCTTTACATTTAAATGGGGGAAGAGTGAGAGATTTTGAAATACAAAGCCAAAATTTCTGCTTTCAGGCTTTAGGTCAGTAATTCTATTATCATCAAAATAAACCTCACCAACATCCGCAGTTTCTAAACCAGCTATTATTCTCAGCAAAGTGCTTTTTCCACACCCACTTTCACCAGAAAGTGAAAGGATGTCTCCTCTTTTCACTTCTAGCGAAACATCACTAAGGATAATGTCCTTATCAAACTTTTTTGAAATATGTTCTACTTTAAGACTCACTGCGATGTAAAATTCTATTGAGAAAGTAAACAGGGATAGCGCTTGCAAAAATAATCAGAAGGCTTGATGCAGCAGCCTTTGGTGCCATTTCATCTTTTGCGTATTGAAAAGCATTGGTAGCTAGCGTATCATAATTGAATGGACGCAATATCAAGGTGAGAGGAAGTTCTTTCGCTACATCTACAAAGACCATGATGAATGCTCCAATTAGTACAGGTTTAATCACAGGCAAATGAATTCGAATTAAGTTTCTCAGTGAATTACTTCCTAGCGAAGTAGCAGCATCGTCCATTTGCATAGGGATTTTTTCAAAACCAGATTCTATAGAGCCGTATCCTACAGCAAAAAACCGCACGGTATAGCCGAACACTAATGCTGAAATACCAGCATAAATCCAATTAGGATTTACATATAAAACCAATGCAACAATACCCACGGCAATAACAGCGCCAGGCATTGCATAGCCTAAGAATGGCAGTCTAGTGATGAGTTTTTTGATTCCTCTCTTTTTTAAGATCCTGAAAGAATAGCTTAAAATAATCCCAAGTGAAACAATGATGACGCTAGATAAAGCTCCAATAAAAGCGGTATTTGAAGCTAATTCCAATGTTTCAGACCAAAGAGTTGATGAAAAACTGAGAACAAACCACCAGATAAGCTGAGCCACTGGAATAAGAAAACCAAATAAAAGTGGGATTAGGCAGAGAATAAATAGCAACCATTACCTTTTCGGAATGATCAATGTAAATTTTATTTATGTTTTATAATTATCAAACTTCTTTCTATTCCTTATTCTATATGTA
>CAYGTD010000019.1:0-25346 GCA_964352725.1 uncultured Roseivirgaceae bacterium | reverse complement strand
TTTTATTCCAGTTGTGACCAACAAGACCAGTAAATCCAATATCATCAGTGATGTTCTTGTTTACAGTCACAATAAAGTTGGCGTCAACCTCGAAATTGGTAAGATTATCTACTGTTAAACTACCAATAGAACCTCCATTAGCTGAAACAGGAACAACATTTTCTTTAATGTCATAGAAATAGTTACCTCCAATTTGATAAGATAAGCTCAACCAATCGGTAACATCGTAGCTGAAGTTCAACTTTCCGAAAAACCTGTTTACCTCACTAGAATAAGGTGCATACTTTGACAAGTAGAATGGATTATCATTATCTGGTCTATAGAATGCACTATTTCCCTGAGCATCTTCGATAGGATATCCCTTCAAATCAATATTTGGAGGTAGATATAATAATCTTTCGTATACAGAAAGTCCACCCGTTGAAAGTCCGGCAGATGGAGGAGAAACTAAATCAGTATTTACAAAACTGAAATTACCACCTACTATCAATCCATTGTCTAAGGTCACATTTCCACCAACCGATGCTGAAATTCTTTCAACCTCATTACCAGGAGTAAATCCTTCTTCAAAAGTCCTTGATAGAGTTGCAGACACATTGGCTTTTTCACCTCCTGAGGTAATTGAAACTGAGTTTTCTAGAAGATATCCTTTTTGAAGGTATGCGTTAGGGACATCATATGCTCTCAACAAGACAGAATCATTCGCAAATTCTGGAAAATATGGAGCAGCATTTGGGTTGTTATATCTATCGTACGGATGATTTACCCACGCAAGACCCGTTGCAGGATCAATACTTCTGATAAGATTAGCATTATTTGAAACTTGCCAAGCTTCATTTTGCAAATCAAAAGGAGCACCCCAAGTACCAAAGTTACCATCTACGTAAAGGAAGTTGTTTCCTTGTGTATATCGCTTCTGAGCGTCTGGTAAATTGGCCACTTCAACTATGTTATAAGAATTGTTTACTGAAATCTCTAACCCTTTTTTACCACTCTTACTTCTTCCACTTTTAGTTGTGATTACAATTACACCGTTTGATGCTCTTGAACCATAAAGTGCAGCAGCAGCAGCTCCTTTAAGAACTGTCATTGACTCAATGTTATTTGGATCTATATCGAATGAACGAGAAGATGCAGATGAACCAGAGCCTGAATTGAAGCCACCAGTTGGGTTCGTAGAGTTATCAAAAGGAATACCATCAACAACAAATAGAGGTTGGTTATTTCCCAATAGAGAAGATTGACCCCTTATGTTTATGTTGGTACCACTACCAGAACCACCACCAGAACTAATGATGTTTACACCAGGTACTTTACCTTGTAAACTTCTAACAGGATCGGCAGTTGCTTTTTGAGCTAAATCTTCTCCTCCTACCTCACTTACAGCATAACCAAGAGCTTTCTTTTCTCTTTCAAGACCTATCGCCGTAACGACAACTTCTTGAAGTTCAGTAGCTCCACCCATTGAAACGTCAATGGTAGTTCTTGCTCCAACTGAAATTTCTTGAGATTCAAAACCTACGAATGAATAGACTAAAACTACATTATCGTCTACCGAAAGGCGATAATTTCCATCTAAGTCTGTCGTAGTACCTGTTGTTGTGCCTTTTATCACAACGTTCACTCCGGGAAGTCCGCCACCTGTGTCATCAGTGACTCTTCCGGATACCGTTCTCTGAGCCATCACCTGTGTGAAGGCAAAGAGACACGCAATCAATGAAAAGTAAATCTTTTTCATAAGCATGAATAGTTTTGTTAAAAAATTGATTTAAACAGGTAAGATTAATGGTGAGAAATACCAATTAATTGTAAAAAAGAAACCCCTAAATCTTAGGGGATTTAGGGGTTTGAGTTGTCGCTATAGCTATTACAACCTTATGATAATATGGTGGGTCTGCTCGCTATCCCTTGTACCAAACGCGAATCAATTGATACCAATGTGAGGAGCTCTCCCTACCTGTTCCAAGCATAGTGTCGCCACTTCCATCTTCATCAGAATCGTGAATATTAGGTAAAAGTACAGTTTCAACATTAATGATAGTCGGATTTTCATTTGCTATCCAATCATTCATAGAAGAAACAATATCTCCAAACGTTTCGATTTCAGTAGACTTAAAAAGGCCCCCTTTTTTAGTCACTTTTGGTGTAAAGTCCTTGTGTTTAATCATGGTATTTGGTTAGGGTGATACAGAAAAAGACAGAATTTAAAAATATCTTTTAAGATATTCCAATTTTTTCGATCAATTAAAGAAATCGGAGAAGCTACGTCTTTTTTCAAGTTTCAAATCTTGTAGAACGGAAGCTTTCACCCTAATAGAAAGGAAATAAGATTGGAATCTTCCGAATGGAACCCAATCAAATCTCATAGCCCAGCAGTGCAAATCTCTACTGACGCCTACCCGTGTTGTAGTGAAATCTTTATTCTCAAAATCATAACCGGAGTTGAATGTAATTTGTGTCTTTTCTGTAAGACCTAAAGATCCATTGAAAGAAAGACTTTGAGTTATTGCTGCGTCTTGAAATCCTTGTTTTGTTCTATTGATAGAATAATTCATTCTCAATGTCCAAGGAACATTGAAATCAACATAAAAATCAGGGTTGTTTTGAACAGCAGCTAAAACCTCACGTTCTTCATCGGTATATCCATCAAAACCAGCACCCTCTCCAGGAGGTGCAATACCATTAGTAAATGAATCTTCTGCTCTTTGATTAGCCTGATTATTTTTTCTCTTCGGAGATAAGTTTAAACCAATTGTTGTATTAGCTCTTGACAGCTGCCCCAATCCTTGGCCATTATTCCAAGCATATTTATCTAGTCTTACTTGGCTTACCGTTCTTTCTCCGCTGCTATTAATGGACTCTGAATTTAATTGATAGATATAAGGGTCTATGGTTCCAGTGAAGTTGACAGATATTTTGCTATCGAAAAAACTAGTTCTAGCGTTAATGCTCATTGGATTTAATTTGAAGGATTCAGCAGCGAGATTATAGCCACTACTCAATCCAAGGTTGTCAAAGACCTTGACTTTTTTAAAGCCATTCACAGTGTCTTTTTTGCTAGCCACCTTCATTTCAATATTGTTAGAAAGACTAAAGCCAATCGTTTTGCTTTCTCTTCCTTGCGGGGACCCGTAAGCAAATCCTTGGTACTTACTGTAGGTCTCCATAGTGCCGGCCGAATCTATTTGAACTTCTTTGTAAACACCATACTTGGTGTCACTAAAGTCAGGATTATATGAAAACGATAAACTGGGTGTCATTACATGTCTTATTGCTTGGAGCTTTCCTTTCGAAAAGAATCTAGTACCATAAATCCTTGTATTTAATGAGGCTCCAGAGGACCAACTTCCTGCTCTACTAAATCCATCTAAAGTGTCAATCCTTACAGCATTTTCAGATGCTAAGTAGGTGTAATCCAATTCTTTTGTATACCATAGATCTGTATAGTTGAAGTTTGGATTTAATGTAAAAAATTTCAACACATTCATTGAGGTAGAGATTGGAACTGTGTGCTTTCCTCCAACTCTGGATCGGTCTAAAATTGCTTCTAAATTCTCCGAATTGAAATCCAGTATCTCTCCATCACGTTCACCAGCGTTTGCTACCTCAAAATTGAAGCCGCCGTAAGAAATGGCTTGATTAGAAATTTCATTTTTGGCTACAAAATTATGACTAAAACTTAGTTTGGCTAATGGAGATTTAGAGGATTTTACAATATTTTGGAATGGATATATTCTACTCATATTAAGGGTGAAGTCCGGCAATGTTAAATTCATTATCCCAGTTGCAACATTCTGATTGTGTCTTAGATTGGTAGACATATTAAATGGTGTTCCTTGGAATCTTTTGGAGTAGCTCACATTAGATGTAAACTGGGAATTGATACTCCGTTCAATATCTTGATTTACCAGATTGTTATTTTGAGAATAGCTCTGGGTACCTGCAGATACAGATGCAGATATAGATGACGAACCCCTTGTCTGCGGAGTATGATTCCATCTGATCCAAAAATCATTTTGAACTTGCGCGTCTTCTGGATCACCTAATAATAATTTATTATATGAAAGATTTACTGCTCCTCTGTAAGCATACCGTTTTACATAGTTTGAAGTGGTACTAACAGCACTGGCGCCTTTAGAATAAATATCTCCTGTTATCCTCAAATCAACATAATCACTAATAGCAAAGTAATAACCACCGTCTCTCAAAAAGAACCCACGCAATTGCTCTTCCCCATAGGAAGGCACGATAATACCAGATGTTTTTTCTTTTGGTTGTGGAAACATCCCAAAAGGGAAGAAAAGAGGAGTTGGTAAATCTCTAAATTTCATGTGAAAGGGTCCAGACACCACTTTCTTATTGGGGATTACTTTCAGTCTACTTGATTCTATGGAGAAGTGAGGGTCCTCAAGATTACAAGTAGTATAGCTTGCTTTAAGAATAAACATTTCGTTATCCTCATTTTTCCGTACATCCTCTCCATGCATGTACCCGCCTTGTTGCTCTGTAACAACCCCTTTAATTAGAGCTCTTTTTGATTTGAAATTGTATAGGATATCATCGGTTACATACATCTCTGGTCCATCAGTGAATACAGGCTTCCCAATTTTTTTTCCAGTGGTATCAGTGACATAATAGGACTTTATGGTTCTTGACCCCCAATCAACATCTGTTCTCTCAGCATCCAATTGAATTTTTCCATAATCAATATGAGTATCACCATAAAGGTAAAATTTTTGGCTCTTCACCTCGAAGTAAAGTGAGTCCTTGGCGTCATAATTAATAGTTGTGGTGATATCACCTCTTTGTCTTGCTCCTAAGTTGTCAGTGCTATCATTGGGAATGGAATCAGCAACTATAATTAGAGGTTCTATATTTTGATCCAAAGGCACATCTATTTCTTGCGAAAAAGTGCTTCCCAAAGAAAAAATACAAATGATTGTGACTAGACCCCTCAACTCTTTCTTCTATTTTGAAAATGAACTCCGACCAAACTATCTTTGAGATGATTTATTTCTTGCATAAATGGCAGATTTTTTGCTAACAACATAACTAGATGTTTGCCAAACATGCTTTCGTTTCTAACTTTTGTGTAAAAGTATTTCATTTTCGAATAATTAAATGCCGTGAGAAATTCTGTTCTTTTAATTGGTCTGTTTTTATTTTTGTTTTTACCTTCTTTTCACCCTGTTAAGAAGAAAAGCCTTGAGGTAACAAAGATTGTAATTGATGCGGGTCACGGAGGAAAGGATCCTGGCACTCTTGGGTCTTTCACTAAAGAAAAAGAGATTGCTCTCAAAGTTTCTCTCTTGGTGGGAGAATACCTTGAAAAGTATATTCCCGGAGTTGAAGTGATTTACACAAGGAAAAATGATTCTTTTATTCATGCTCGAAATAGACCCAGTATTGCAAATGGAAAAAATGCTGACTTATTTGTTTCGATCCACGCAAATTCCTTACCAGAATCTACTAGCCCAGAAAGAAAGGCTAGAATAAGAGGAACTGAAGTATATGTGATGGGCGCTCAGAATAGTGCTAGAGCCTTAGAAGTAGCCAAAAGAGAAAATTCAGTAATCTTTTTGGAAGATGATTATGAAGATAATTATGACTTTGATCCCGAATCAGACGAATCATATATTCTCTTTAATTTGACTCAAGCAGCATATCAGGATAATAGTCTGATTTTAGCAAGCTTTATTGATGAGCAATTAACAAAAAGAGCTGGAAGAAGAAGCTACGGAGTAAAGCAATCTAGTCTTTATGTACTTTGGAGTACTGCCATGCCAAGTGTGTTGGTAGAAATTGGCTACCTTTCCAATTTAACGGAAGAGAAGGAGTTAAACGATCCTAAAGTTCAGGAATATATTGCTTCAGGAATCTATCGAGCGATAAAAGAATATAAAGAAGTATTTGACTCTCAAAACTAAAATTATTAACTGTGTCAAAAGAATTTAAGATAGGACTAATTACAATAGTCGCTGGAGCGTTGCTCTATTACGGGTTTAATTTTTTGCGAGGATCAGATCTATTTTCTCCTTCCAATAGATATTATGCTACTTACACAAATGTTTCAGGTCTAAATGTTTCCAATCCAATTTATTTTAATGGATTGCCAGTCGGAAGAGTAAGTGGATTTAAACTTCAGCAAAAAAAGGGATTCATTGTAGTTGCTCTTGATATTGACGAAGGCGTCTTCATAGGAGAGGATGCTACCGCTACTTTAGCGAATGATGGTTTATTTGGAGGAAAAGCAGTAGTGCTAGATGTAGGAATCTCTACAACTCCAATGCTATCTGGAGATACACTGAATTCAAAAATGGATGAGGGAATGCTTGAACAATTTGCACCAATCACAGATAACCTGAATACCACAATTAATAAGCTCAATACCCTATTAGACCACTTAAATAATACAGATATATCAGGAACGGTTGATACGATCAAATACTCTATTATTTTATTAACAGAAAAACTTAATAAAATTGATGTTGAAGAACCAATTAATAATATGAATGAAATGATCTTGAGTTTCAAAGATCGCTCAGATCAATTGGAAGGCGTATTGACAAGTTCAAAATCATTAATGGACTCACTTAACTCACTCCCACTCAACAGTGTAATTGATAACTTGAATGGGTCTATGGCTAAGATGAATGAAATGATGGCAGCTATACAGTCTGAAGATGGCACCATCGGCAAGTTAATCAGTAATGATTCTGTTTATAATTCAATGAATCAGGTAATGCTTGATTTGGATGCGTTATTAATCCATTTCAATAACTATCCTAAGGATTTCATGAGTCCGCTAGGCAGAAAAAGGAAAAAGCTTAAAGGAATTTCAACCGAAGAAGGTAAATAATCCAAATGGACATTCAATTCAACAAAAATGAAGACGCTAACAAGCAGTTGGTGTATAAATTAAATGAGCGCTTAAAAAAAGTAAAGCTTGGAGGTGGAGAAAAAAAAATAGAATCTCAGCACAAGAAAGGTAAACTGACCGCTCGCGAACGTGTAGATTATTTGATTGATGATCCAAAGGATTTTCTAGAAATTGGAGCATTTACTGCAGATGGGATGTACCAAGAACAAGGTGGTTGTCCTTCGGCAGGAGTAGTTACAGGAATAGGCAGGGTATCGGGAAGGCAGTGTATGATTGTAGCGAATGATGCTACAGTAAAAGCAGGAGCATGGTTTCCAATGACTGCAAAAAAGAATCTGAGAGCACAAGAAATTTCTATTGAGAATAGACTTCCGATTATTTATTTGGTTGACAGTGCAGGTGTATTTCTCCCGATGCAAGATGAGATTTTTCCTGATAAAGAGCATTTTGGTCGTCAATTTAGAAATAATGCGGTCATGTCTTCCATGGGTATTATTCAAGTTGCCGCTATTATGGGAAGCTGTGTTGCTGGAGGAGCTTACTTACCTATCATGGCAGATGAGGCATTGATCGTTGATGGTACAGGTTCTGTGTTTTTAGCAGGTAGCTATTTAGTTAAATCAGCAGTTGGAGAAACTATTGACAATGAAACCTTAGGTGGAGCTACTACACATTGTGAAATTTCTGGTGTTACCGATAACAAATGCAAGGACGATAAAGATGCGCTCGACTCTATTAAAAGGATTTTTGATAAAATTGGAGATCCAGAAAATGCAGGATTTAATAGAGCTGAAAGTAAGCTTCCTAAAAAGAAATTAGCAGATATCTATGGTGAGTTTCCTATGAGTAGGAATATTCAGTATGATATGGTGGAGGTGATTAAATGCCTGGTGGATGATTCCGAATTTGATCAATACAAAAAATTGTACGGTCAGTCAATCGTATGCGGATATGGAAGAATTGATGGTTGGAGCGTTGGGATTGTTGCCAATCAGCGTAAAGTAGTAAAGACAAAAAAGGGAGAATTGCAAATGGGAGGAGTGATCTACTCTGACTCAGCAGATAAATCAGCTAGATTTATCATGAATTGTAATCAAAGAAAGATTCCTTTGGTGTTTTTGCATGACGTAAATGGATTTATGGTGGGCTCTAGATCAGAGCACGGTGGCATCATAAAAGATGGAGCCAAAATGGTCAATGCAGTCGCTAATTCTGTAGTTCCTAAATTCAGTATTGTTATGGGAAGTTCTTACGGGGCTGGAAACTATGCTATGTGCGGGAAGGCCTATGACCCACGATTGATCTTTGCTTGGCCAACAGCAGAAATAGCCGTGATGAGTGGCGGTTCTGCAGCAAAAACATTACTCCAGATTGAAATAGCTTCAGCTAAAGCAAAAGGAAAAGAGTTGACGGAGGAAGAGAAAGAAGCTCAGTTGAAAAAAATAGAAGACTCTTACAGAGAAAAACTTAGCCCATATTACGCAGCATCTCGCCTTTGGGTAGATGGCATCATCGATCCAATTGATACTAGGAGAGCTATCGCAACTGGAATAGAAATGGCAAATCAAGCACCCATTGAGAAGAAGATGAATGTTGGAGTCATCCAAACATAATTTTTTCATGTCATCCTGAGCTAAGTGAAGGATCTGGATTTATATTTGAATAATATCAAATCACCAATTCATTGCTCAAAGAAAAGGAAATAAAGGCACTAGTAGTCCTCTTGGACGATGATGATCATGAAGTTGTTTCTCATGTAGAGGAAAAAATCATGTCCATCGGGACGAGTATCATACCAATGCTCGAACAAGAATGGGAGAGTACCTTCAATCCAATTATTCAGGCTAAGATAGAAGACCTTGTTCATGAGCTTCAGTTTGAGCTTTTAAAAGAGCGATTCTTGGAATGGAAGGAATCGGGAGCAGAGGATTTGATGAGGGGACTTTGGATTGTTGCAACATATCAATACCCTGATCTAGAAATGGAGGAGCTGAAACTTGAGATGGAACAACTCCATCATGAACTGTGGAGGCACATGGAAGAGGAAATGATGCCTTATGATCGAATAAAGGTTTTTAATGAGGTTTTCTTCAATCAATTCAAATTCAGGGCGAATACAAAAAATTTCCACTCGCCAGCCAATTCAATGATCAACACTGTTTTGGAGACAAAAAAGGGAAATCCGATTTCACTTTGTGTCGTATACTTAATGCTTGCACAAAAATTAGAACTACCCATTTTTGGGGTCAACCTTCCAAACCTTTTCATACTTACATACCAACTTGGAAATGAATCCTTTTATATCAATGTGTTCAATAGAGGATTGATTTTCACTCGCTCTGATATAGATAACTATCTGGAAAATCTACAGCTGCAACAGCAGGATATTTTCTATGAGCCCTGTTCCAATTTGGCCATCATTCTTCGTGCTTTACGCAATCTCATTGTCTCTTTTGAAAAACTAGGAGATTACCACAAAGCAGATGAAATAAAACTGATCCTACAGAAAATGGATGATCAGTACTTCTCACTCTAGCATTAAATTTTGAGAATAGGAATGTTCGCATTTAGAGCCTTTTGTTTCATTATTCTTATTTTCTTCCTTACCTCAATCTATGGTCAAAATCCAGAGCTCCTGTCAACACAAGGCTGGGAATTTAAAAAGGAGAAATACAACATCAAGATTTACGGGAAATCGCTGGAAGATTATACAGTAGATGCATACAAGGTTATTGGTCTAGTGGAAGAGGATATAACTACAGTATACAATGCACTAATGGATGTTGAAAGCTTTAGTGAATGGTATCCAAATTGCGAATTTGCGGAAATGCTAGAGGAGGATGGCCAAGCGCAAGTAAGGCAACTTGTATTTACCCTCCCATGGCCATTTGATCCAAGAAGAGCAATCAATAAAATTGTCTCAAGGAAAGATGACTACAATATTTGGCTTGAAATTGTGAGTGTCTCTGACTATTTACCTCCTCAAGAGAAAATGGTAACGATACCAAGAGCTGAGGGGTATTGGTTGCTAGAACCAGTGGAAAGAGGAACAATGCTAACCTACTGTGCTGTTGGGGAAGCACCAGGAGTACCTTCTTGGATTGTCAACCTACTCGTCTTTGATAGCCCTATTGAAGCAATTAATAACCTAAGGATGGTGGTAAAGAAGGAAAAGTACCAAACAGTTCCAGACTGGTTGAAATAATGAAGCCATGACTGACTAGATATTCACATATAGGAAATTTTCTATGAGCCTTGTTCCAATTTGGCCATCATTCTTCAAACCCTTCGTAATCTTATTGTCTCTTTCGAAAAAAACTTGATGATTATCACAAAGCAGACGAAATAAAACTGATCCTCCAAAAAATGGACGATCAATATTTTAGTCTTTAATTCAACTATTCTTTTTTAGTTAAATAACCTTTTTCATAAAGATTGCGTTTAGGACTTTAATATTTTAGCTACTTTTAGGACTTTAATAAAAAGCTAAAGCAAAATCTGATGGGAAATTATTCAATAGGAGAGTTTGAAGAAGTAGTAATGCTAAATGTAGCTATACTCTATGAAGACGCATACGGAATCTCCATTAAAGAGGACATTGAGAAGAGGTTAGAAAGAAAAGTGAGTGTAGGAGCCATGCGCACGGCATTAAGTCGCTTAGAGAAAAAAGGGTTCCTCAGATCAGAATTTGGAGAAGCAACTGCAGTAAGAGGAGGTAAGCGAAAAAGATATTTCAGAGTAACCGCTGAAGGTAAAAAAGCCTTGGAGCAAGTAATGGAATCTCGTAAAAAATTGTGGGAAGCAATCCCATCTATGGCATTTGACTTTAGACTGGCGTGAGCGATTCTTCACATATCCATCCACCAAAGCTGCCATTAAGATTGCTCAGATGGTTTTGTAGAGAAGATTTAATAGAAGATGTAGAAGGGGATTTAGAAGAGCTTTTTTCTGAACGAATAAGGTCACAGCCAGGTACGGCAAAGCTGAGATATGTAGTGGATGTATTGCTCTTAATGCGTCCAGAAATAATAGGAAAATTCAAAATAAATATCGGACTAATCAATTTTGGTATGCTTAAAAATTATTTAAAAATCGCTCTTAGAAATGCCCTTAGATATAAAGGATTTACAGCGCTGAACTTGCTAGGGCTAGTAGTTGGGATTGTGTCAAGTGCATTGATCTTGCTATGGGTAAATGATGAGGTACAGATGGATAAGTTTCATAAAAACGGAGAGAATATCCATCAAGTGTTCCGTAATATGAAACAATCAGGAGGCTTGGTCACCACCAATTGGACAATTCCAAAACCTGCCGCCGACTTGATGAGAGCTGAATATCCAGAAGTCGATGAAATCATCCAGATGAGCTGGCCAATGACTATGCGTTTAGAGCTTGGTGAAAACTATTCTAACGAGAGAGGTCATTATGTAACTCCTAATTTTCTGAACGTGTTTTCTTTTGAAATCCTCATTGGAGATAAAGAAACAGCACTGAGTGATCTTAATTCCATAATGATTTCAAGAAGTGTAGCGGAAAAGAATTTTGGTGCATCGTGGAAAGAAGCACTTGGAAAAGAATTAAAACTTAACGAAGAGCAGACAGGTATTATCACTGGAGTATTTGAAAATACTGGATCTAATTCTTCAATGCAATTTGACTGGTTGCTGCCAGCGCAAATCTATTTTAATGAGAATGAATGGGTGAATGACTGGGGCAATGGAAGTTTCAAAATTTATTTCACATTAAAGAAAGATCAAGATATTAATGCGGTTAATGAACGAATTCATGATCAAATTGTGCAGAATGCTGCAGGCCAATCGAATGCCGGAGAAGAGTACCTTATTACGCATAGGTTTCAAGACTATTATCTCTATTCCAACTTTGACAATGGAGTGGTTTCCGGAGGTAGAATCGAGTATGTGAAAATCATGACGATTGTGGCCATTTTTATACTTCTCATCGCATCCATTAATTTCATGAATTTAGCTACTGCTAGGTCGGGTAGGCGATCTAAGGAAATCGGTTTAAGAAAGGTAATGGGAGCGCATAAATCGTCTCTAAGCGGACAATTTTTCTTGGAATCTATACTATTATCTGCTATTGCTATGGCACTTTCAGTATTGATCGTTTGGTTGTTAGTACCATATTTCAATTTGCTCGGTGATAAAGAATTATTCATTGATTTTAGGCAACCAATCACATGGTATTTTATTGGAGGAGTCACATTTTGTGTAGGTTTCTTTTCCGGGTTATATCCAGCTATTTTACTGCCTACATTTAATATCATCCAATCACTGAAAGGATCTGTAAAGCAGTCCTCCGGTGCAGGGTACTTTAGAAAGGGACTCGTAGTATTTCAATTTTCAATTTCAACACTTCTTATCATTGGGACAAGCGTTATTTATACTCAATTAGACTATGTACTAAATAAAGATTTAGGTCTTGATAAAGAAAACTTAGCAGCGATCAATCTGGGTAATAGGATTGGTGATAGGCTGGAAACATACCGAACAGAAATTGGTAAAATTCCTCAAGTAGAAGCGATGACTATTTCGTCTGGGAACCCCATAGAATATGGTCGATCTACTAGCTCCGCAAGTTGGGATGGAATGAATGGAGAAGGTTATGAAATTAATGTTCTTATCACTGATGAGCGATTTATTGAAACAATGGGAATGGAAATGAAGAAAGGAAGGGCGTTTCAAGAGCAGGTTTCTGATTCTACCAATTTTATCATCAACGAAGTATTGGCTGAAACGATGGGATATGAAGATCCAATCGGACAGAAACTTTCATTTTGGGGAATTAATGGAAGAGTCGTAGGAGTGGTTAAAAACTTTCATATGAGCAATCTCCATGAGCCGATCGCACCATTAATTATTACTTGTATTGATCCTGCGGATGAAAGCCTTGCGTTAGTTCGCATCCAAGGTGATCCGAATGAAGCATTAAAATCAATAGAAGAAGTCAGTGAAAAACTGAATCCAGGAGTGGATTTCACTTACGAATTTATAGATGATGTCTATGCTGAGAGCTATCAAACAGAAATGACGGTGAGTTCATTGGCTAAAATTTTCGCAGGAATATCCATCTTTATTTCATGTCTTGGATTATTGGGACTATCTGCCTTTTCAGCTGAGCAGCGATCAAAAGAAATTGGAGTAAGAAAAGTTCACGGAGCTAGCGTAAAACAGCTAGTTGTACTTCTTTCTAAAGACTATTCTTTACTAATGATCTTTTCATTCATTTTGGCAATACCATTTGGTTACTATTACGCCAATCAATGGTTAGAAGGGTTTGAGTTTAGAACTTCACCAAATGCTATGCTCTTCATTTTTTCAGGACTCATCACTTTTGTGATCGGAGTAATAACGGTAAGCTTCAAATCATATCAAGCTGCTAGAATAAACCCTGTGAAGACCTTGAAAGATGAATAGATTTCCAATCTCAAATACCTGAAAGTATATTGCTTCTATGAAATCAGTAGAGCAGATAATGATTGATATTGAAGCGATGGCGGACCCAGCATACATTGCCAAAATGGAATATTTTGGAATTAAGGGAGCCAAGGGATTAGGAATTAAGCTTTCCGTTCTTAAACCATATTCCAAGGAGATTGGGAGGAGTCAAGATTTGGCTAATGAACTTTGGGATATTCCTATTCATGAAGCTAAACAACTCGCCATTCACATAGCAGAACCAAAATTATTCACGGAGGAAATTGCCAGTAAGTGGGCATTGGATTGCTATTCATGGGATCTCGTAGATGGTATTGGAATGAAAATTCTTCACAAAACAGATTTTGTATACTATAAGATTGATGATTGGAGCACGAAAGAACCTGAATTTGAAAAACGGATGGCTTTCGCTGCAATGGTAGGTGTAACGATGCATCACAGAAAAGTGTCTGACAGCCGAATAGCAGATTTTTTCCCCATTATCGAAAGAGAATCATGGGATGAAAGAAATTTTGTGAAAAAAGCGGTGAATTGGTCACTGCGTCAAATTGGAAAGCGAAGCTTAAGGCTCAATAAACAGGCTATCGAAGTTGCTGAAAGAATCAAAGCACAAGACACAAAAGTCGCACGCTGGATAGCTAATGATGCTTTAAGAGAATTGAGAAGTGATAAAATTAAGGAAAGATTGATCAAGAAATAACTAATCAACTAATCAACTAATCAACTAATCAACTAATCAACTAATCAACTAATATCAAGTTCCAAATGCCAACAAATATTCTTTCACCCATTCATAATTGATTTCATGAATATCTTCGTGACCTTCCTTCAAAATTTCTCCTTTCAAAAGACGATCTGATACAAATTCAATTTTTATTTCATCTTTTAAAGACAAGAAGCGTCTACCAAATATCTTGTAAATCACTTCTTTTGCTCCCCAAATGGCGCATAATTTGTTAAGGTCGTCTTTGTATTGCATTTCAGATTCATGCAAGAACTTTTTACGAACAGTCTTTAATTTTTCCCTTGGTCGCTCCATATCAATTCCACATGGCTTTTTCAAGTGGATCATTGCCGCGGCAATAGGGAAGGAGTGAGAAATAGAAATATTGGCATAACTATCTCTTAAGTATGGCTTACCATTGTCATGTTTCACTATTCCTTTATAGTCTATATCAAAGGAATCGCATAGACTTTTTACCAACACGCGACCGATAATCCACTCTGCTTGCCTCACTGGCGCTAGATCAGCGGGAAAAGGTTCTGGTGAGAGATAAGGCAGTTCCAAAAATGTTTCCTGAATGTTCCAAACCGCATAGGCAGAATGTTCATCAATCTTTTTGCTCAATAGTAAAGGCATGAAGCAATTGTAATAATTTTACGCTCCAAATGAGCAACATTCACGTAAAAAAACTCCATTCCTTTTCAGGTCATACTGATAGTATTTATAGTCTTGAACCATTGGATGATTCTCGTTTTTTCTCTTCTGGTGGAGATGGATTAGTCGTTTTATGGAATTTAGAAACGCCAGACGAAGGGGAGGTGATAGTGAAAACACCAGAATCCATTTATGCTATGGCGTTTGATCATAAGTCCAATCACCTTTTGATTGGCCAAAATAACGCTGGCATTCATAAAATAGATATTTCTGAAAAGAAAGAAGTCAAGTCCATAGAGCTAGGCGAGCATCAGATTTTTGCTTTGAAGGTGAATGATGATAGAATCTGGGTAGGATTATCTTCAGGAGAGATTGTCATTTTATCATCCAATTTGGAAGTATTACATCGTGAAAAATATGCAAGCGAAAGAGCTAGAAGCATTGATTTTCATCATGGAGAAGCAGCAGTTTCATTTAGTGATAATACCATTAAAATTATCGACATAAAGACTTTTGAGGTATTGCGAGAGCTGAAAGGGCATAAGAATTCTGTTTTTATAGGAAAATATCATCCTTCCGGAAAGTATTTATTGTCTGGAGGGCGAGACGCACAGCTCAAGGTTTGGGATACAAGTGTAAGCTATGTCTTGCGAGAATCAATTGCAGCACATTTATATAGTATCAATGATGTGACCTTCCGTACAGATGGAAAATATTTTGTGAGTGGAAGCATGGATAAATCAATTAAGCTATGGGATGCATTAAGTTTTAAATTGAAAAAAGTTATAGATAAGCACAGGCACGCAGGGCATGGAAATAGCGTTAATAAGCTAATTTGGATGAATTATCGTGACTTGTTAGTAACTTGTAGCGATGATCGTACTATATCTATCTGGGAAATAATTATCGAAGAATGAAGATCACGCCATTAGAGATTCGCCAAAAGGAATTTGAGAAAAAGCTTAGAGGATACGACAAAGACGAAGTAAATGCTTTTTTGCTCTCATTATCGAATGAGTGGGAGCGTGTATTAGATCAGAATAAGGAGCTAAGCATTAAGCTTCAGCAAGCGGAAAAGGAAGTAGAAAAGCTTCGTCAGGTAGAAAGCTCACTCTATAAAACACTCAAAACAGCCGAAGATACAGGAGCAAATATGATTGAGCAGGCCAATAAAGCGGCTGAGCTTCATATGAAGGAAACGCAGATGAATGCAGAAGCAATGCTTAGCGAATCTAAATCTAAGGCTCGAGCCATGATTGAAAAAGCGGAAATGGAAGCTCGACAAATCATTGAAGAACTTCAAGATGCTGTAAAAACGATAGAGCAGAATCACAGAGATATTGAAGGTCACCGTCAGATTGCTATTTCTGAACTGAAGAATCTATCCATGACTTTGATAGAAAAAGTGGAAAGAAGTTCTGGAGAGACAAAAGAATTTAAGTTTGACAATTATGTAAAACGAGTCAAGGAATTAGCTCGTGAAAGCGATGATAAAATACGAGCGGAAAAAACGGAGGTCGAAGCAGTTTTCAAGAAAATAGAGGCTGTTCAGATAAAGGATGAACCAGTAAAAAAGGAAGAAGAGTCACCACAGCCTATGCCTTCAAAAGTAGAATTTGAAGAGAAGGAGGAAACCAAGTTTACGACAGAAGAGAAGCCACAGAGTGAATCAGTTCGACAAAGTAGAATTTCTGAACCTATCGTTGAATTCGAATCTCCAAAATCAGTTCCAGAGCCTGAACCAATATCTGTATCAGAACCTGAACCCAAGAAAGAGGAGCCAAAAGCAATTGAAAAATCGGTAATTGAGGAAGATGAGGTAAAAGAGGAGTCTCTGCGGAAAGAAAGGAAAGGGCCTAAAATAGTAAGAACTGTATCGTTCTTTGATGAGTTAGATACTGAAGGATAGAATGGGACAAGTATCACTAGAAGGGATGGAGTTCTATGCTCGTCATGGCTATTATGAAGAAGAGCGAGTAATAGGCAATAAGTATAGTGTAGATGTTACCTTAGATGTAGACTTTTCTGAAGCTGCATCAGACGACAAATTGGATGGAACGGTCAACTATGAGAAAGTTTATGAGATAGTTTCCGAGGTAATGAACATAGATGCTAAGCTGCTAGAGCATCTTGCTGGGAAAATGATCAAATCACTCAAAAGCCATTTCCCAGCAGTTAAGAAAGTATCGGTAAAAGTGAGCAAGCATAATCCGCCTATTAAGGGTCTATGCAAGAAGGCTACTGTCAGTTTGGAGGGTTAAACAAACACAAAACCTCTCCCATCCGCCTCATCATAAAATTCAATTTTCTTCCCAACTAAAAATAACATCTCATGTTTTTGCACTAATACTTGTAAATCATCTACAAAGTATTCGTCATCTGTCTCCTTCTTTTTATCAAATCCTAGTTTAAACCCAACGCCACATCCCATCCCTCTGGTAGCTATTCTCAGACCATATCCCTCAGGTATCCCTTTATTTTTAAGAATATTTTTTACTTCTTCTAATGCTCGTTCTGATATTTCTACTGGTAAACTCATACTACTTCTCTTTTTCCTCGTTCTTCTAACCTTACTTCGATGAATAATTATTTGTATAATGCTCTTCTGTCAACGTGAAAGATCAAAGCTCCATGTAAAAGTATTATTTTTGATGTTCATCCAATTAAAACAATCCAACATATGGAAATGGTTTATGATCTTTTGAAAATTACACTACCAGCAGGGCTCGTATTATACTTGGCTTACTTGCTAGTAAGATCCTTTTTGCAAAAGCAATTGGACGAAATAGCCTTTAGTGTTCGTCAAAAAAATCAAGAAGTCATTGTTCCAATTCGACTCCAAGCTTATGAGCGAGTAATACTTTTGCTCGAGCGAATCACTCCAAGCAATCTTGTAGCAAGGCTAAATAGTCCAGATTACTCAGCAGATGAATTTCAGCACATTCTTATTCATGAGATTAGAAATGAATTTAATCACAACATGTCTCAGCAGTTATACATGTCAGAGAGTGCCTGGACGTATGTAACGACTGCTATTGAGCAGACTATTTCGCTTATCAATTCATCGGTGAATGGATTAGATGAGAATGCTAAAGGAATAGATTTAGCAAAAGCCGTTTTACAAAATGGATCAGGCCAGGAAATGGAAACATCGAAACAAGCGATTCAATTTATAAAAACAGAAATTCAAGAAATATTCTAAATGAGCAAGACAAAGAAAATATGGAAGAAAGCAAAAGAGGTTGCGAAAGATAATAACCGAATTAGCACCGTAATTTCTAAGGCCCGAGAAAAAATTCAACGAGTAACGAGTAGCTCAGAAGAATTTCAAGAGTTCAAATCGAAATTAGATACGCTATTAAGAATGGCTAAGTCTCATATTTCAGGTGATTTTAAGGCATTCTCATGGCGAACGATTCTGCTCATCATTTTTGGACTCTTATACTTCATAGCTCCGCTAGATGTTATCCCAGATTTCCTTCCAGTTTTGGGGTATTCTGATGATGTATCCATCATCTATTTTATTTTTCAAAAACTGAGTGATGACATTAATCGATTTAGTGAATGGGAGATAGCTCAGGCAAAATCAATAAATTAATGGTAGTTCAATCAGGTAGCAATGTCTAATAAAACCGCAATCATCGTTGGAGCAACTGGTCTAGTCGGCAAAGCAATCGTTAGACTTCTGCTAGATAAAGATTATTATAAGAAAATAACGGTCGTGGCAAGGCGTGAATTGGCCATCAAAGACAATCGCCTAAACGTATTGATTGTGGAAGATTTCGATAAACTAGAAGAGTTTTCTTCAGAGTTAGGAGCCAATGATTATTACTGTACGCTTGGAACAACTCGGAAAAAAGCAGGTTCCAAAGAGGCTTTTCTTAAAGTAGATGTTGAATACCCAATACAACTGGCGAAAATTGCCATGAAACAACCTGACTTTGAGCAATTTTTGGTTGTCACTTCACTTGGGGCCAATTCAGATTCGCCACTTTTTTACAATATGGCAAAAGGGCAATTAGAAGATGAATTGATTAAGCTTGAAATGAAGTCATTGAAAATTTTTCAACCATCTCTACTCATTGGTTACAGAGATGAATTTAGACTTGGAGAAGCAATTGGAAAATTCATTAGCTCTTTATTCTCCTTTTTCGCGATAGGATCAAAAAATAGGCTCTGGTCTATCCGTGGAGATGAGGTTGCGATGGCTATGTTCAAAGAAGCTCATGAGGATCGATCTGGCGTGACAAAATACAAGCCAGACAGAATGATAAAGATTGCATATTCGTGATTGCAGTAATTCAAAGAGCAAGCTCAGCTTCAGTCTCTATAGATGGTAAAGTGCAATCTGAAATCAAAGAGGGTGTATTGGTTCTATTAGGAATTGAAGATGCTGACAATCAAGAAGATATTGAGTGGCTTTCAAAGAAAATTATTAACATGCGTATATTCCCTGACGAGCAGGGAGTAATGAATAAAAGCCTCATTGACATCAATGGCGAATTGCTTATTGTGAGTCAATTCACTCTCCAAGCAAGCACAAAAAAAGGAAACAGACCATCTTATCTAAAAGCAGCCAAACCTGATGTCGCTATTCCATTATATGAGTCATTCATTTCAGCCGTTCAAAGTCAAGTTGGAAATCGCGTTCAAACGGGGGTCTTTGGTGCAGATATGAAAGTGTCATTAGTAAATGATGGACCTGTAACTATCCTGATAGACACTAAGGATCGAAAATAATTATCCTTAAGAGGTCAACTATTGGGCTGATTAACCTTTTCACAGATTACTATTCAATGAAGGATTGCTACCTTTGCGCTTTATTTATGATTTTCTAAATAAATAGTCTGTAGAAAACAGCTCAAAGCAATAGCTCTTTAATGAAAAACATTCGAAATTTCTGCATAATAGCACATATTGATCACGGTAAAAGTACCTTGGCAGATCGTCTGCTTGAGTTCACTCACACTGTCTCTCATAGAGATATGCAAGCTCAGTTGCTCGATAATATGGATTTAGAGCGTGAGCGGGGAATTACCATTAAGAGTCATGCCATTCAAATGGATTATGAGCAAAATGGAGAGAAATATGTGCTCAATTTGATTGACACGCCAGGTCATGTGGATTTTTCATACGAAGTTTCGCGATCTATCGCAGCTTGCGAAGGAGCCTTACTGATTGTGGACGCTTCGCAAGGAATAGAAGCTCAAACGATATCAAACCTATACTTAGCACTGGAACACGATCTGGAAATTATTCCAGTGTTGAATAAAATAGATCTTCCAGGTGCCATGCCTGAGGAGGTATCAGATCAGATCATTGATTTGATTGGGTGTGATAAAGAAGATATCATACATGCGAGTGCGAAAGAAGGCATAGGAATTACAGATATATTGGAGGCCATTGTGGCTAGAGTGCCAGCACCAAAAGGAGATCCTGAAGAAGAACTTCAGGCGATGATTTTCGATTCGGTTTTCAATTCATATAGAGGAATTGAGGTGTTTTTTAGAGTGTTCAATGGAACGTTAAATAAAGGAGATAAAGTAAAATTTGTTAATACTGGAAAAACCTACGATGCTGATGAAATCGGGGTATTACGTCTGGAACATGAGCCAAAGAAATCTATTTCGGCAGGAAATGTAGGGTATTTGATTTCTGGAATTAAGGTGGCGAAAGAGGTTAAAGTCGGAGACACAATCACTCATTTCGATCGCCCAACCAAGAAACATGTAAAAGGTTTTGAGGATGTGAAGCCAATGGTTTTTGCTGGAATTTATCCTGTAGAAACAAGTGAGTTTGAAGAACTCAGAGCAGCTATGGAAAAGCTTCAATTGAATGATGCTTCTCTTGTATGGGAGCCAGAGACCTCAGCAGCTTTAGGATTTGGCTTTAGATGTGGATTCCTAGGAATGTTACACATGGAGATTATCCAAGAGAGACTAGAAAGAGAGTTCGATATGACAGTGATTACAACTGTCCCATCGGTGCAATTTCATGTTATTCAGCACGATGAATCTATCCTAAAAGTAAGTGCGCCTTCAGAACTTCCAGAACCCAATTTTTTCGATCACATTGAAGAGCCATATATAAGAGCGCAGATCATTTCAAAGTCAGATTATATTGGCCCAATTATAGCGCTTTGTATTGATAAAAGAGGGGAAATAAAAAATCAAGTTTACCTCACATCTGATCGTGTAGAATTAAGTTTTGAATTACCTCTTGCTGAGATCGTTTTTGACTTTTTTGACAAGCTCAAAACCATCTCTCGAGGATACGCATCTTTAGACTATGAATTGATTGGGTATCGTCAGTCCAACATGGTGAAATTGGACATCATGCTCAATGGAGATAAAGTTGATGCACTGTCAGCAATAGTTCATAGAGATAAGGCATATGACTGGGGAAAGAGGTTGTGTGAAAAATTGCGTGAGCTGATCCCTCGTCAAATGTTTGAAATCGCGATTCAAGCTGCAATAGGACAAAAAATTGTAGCGAGAGAAAGTGTAAAAGCGATGCGTAAAAATGTGTTGGCAAAATGCTATGGTGGTGATATTTCAAGAAAGAGAAAACTTTTAGAAAAGCAGAAAAAAGGTAAGAAAAGAATGCGTCAAGTAGGTAATGTTGAAATTCCTCAAGAAGCATTTATGGCCGTTCTTAAATTGGATTAAATATACAAAGTTATGCCTACGATAATTGATGGAAGAAAAATTTCCAAGGACATAAAAAATGAGATTGCTGATAAGGTCGCAGCATATAAATTAGAGGGGAAAAGATCACCTCATTTGGCCATAATAATTGTAGGTGATGATGGGGCTAGTCACACTTACGTGAATGGTAAAATTAATGCATGTAAAGCAGTTGGATTTGATTTTACTTTAATGCACTTTGCGAGCACTATCTCCGAAGCTAAGTTGATCAAACATATTGACCAACTGAATGATGATGAAGATATTGATGGGTTTATTGTTCAAATCCCATTACCCGATCATATTTCTGATGAGCACATCATGGAGCATATCGCTCCATTAAAAGATGTGGACGGCTTTACTAATCAAAATTTTGGAAGCATCATTTCAAAGAATCAATTACTGCTACCTGCAACTCCATTTGGAGTAATGGAATTGATCAAACGATACAATATTGAGACTATTGGTAAGCACTGCGTAGTTGTTGGCGCAAGTAGAATTGCAGGAGCTCCACTAAGTTTGATGTTATCGAATGATGGAAAAGCAACGGTGACTGTTTGTCATAAGCACACCGTTGATTTAAAGAAACATACCAAAGAGGCAGATATTCTGGTCGTTGCAGTGGGTAAGCCAGGGCTCATTACGAAAGACATGGTAAAAGAAGGAGCAGCAATTATTGACATTGGAACTACGCGAATTGTAGACGAAACTCGTAAGTCAGGTTTTAGATTGGCAGGAGATGTAGATTATGAAAATGTAGCACCACTAGCTAGTTTCATTACGCCTGTACCAGGAGGTGTTGGTCCTATGACTATTGCGTCATTGCTTTTGAATACGCTAAAAGCATATGAGCTCAAAAATAGCTGACCCATATTTTGTTCCAGTTATGGAGTCTTTCTACACCATTCAAGGTGAGGGATTCTATTCAGGAACTCCAGCTTACTTTATTAGGCTAGGGGGATGTGATGTGGGATGCACTTGGTGTGATGTCAAAGAGTCTTGGGATGCATCACTTCATGAATGGAGAGATGTAAAAGAGTTAGCGCATGAAGCAAAAGAATCAGGTGCGGATTTAGTAGTCGTAACAGGAGGAGAGCCTCTCATGTACGATTTGACTCAATTGACCAAAGAAATTAGAAATTTAGGTTTAAAAACCAATATCGAAACCTCTGGAGCATATCCTTTATCAGGAGATTGGGATTGGATTTGTTTTTCACCAAAGAAATTTAAAGCTCCCTTAGATGAGTTTTATGAATCATCCCATGAGCTAAAAGTCATTGTTTTTAATAAACACGACACAAAGTGGGCAGCTACACATGCTAATAAAATTCATCAATCTGCGAAATTGTACCTGCAACCCGAATGGTCAAAGGCAAAAGAAATGACACCTTTGATCGTTGATTTCGTGAAGCAAAACCCAAAATGGAACATTTCTCTGCAAACGCACAAATACATGGACATTCCTTAAGGAGCGTCGTATTGTTTCTGCTTGTATATATAAGCTTTGTTTTAAGTGGGTTATCTCAGGCTCCACTTTCCAGCTCCAGTAAAAAAGCAAAAAAACTTTACGAAAAAGCTGAAAAGAACATCAAAGATCGTGACTTCATATCTGCGATTGAGTTCTTTAGGAAAGCAACTATTCAAGATCCAAATTTTTATGAAGCTTATTTGAAGGCTGGTTCCCTATATAATATGATGGGGAATCAAGATTCCGTTTACGCAAACTTTGCAAAGTATGCTAACCTTAGCCCCAATCCTGCCCAATCAGTGTTGAATCGCCTATCGTTCATGTCTTTTGATAGAGGAAAATATGTCAAGTCTCAGGAATATTTGAATCAATACTTGAATGACAAACCTGAGATGGAAAATGATAAGGAGATTAAATTGTTGGCTGAAAGCATACGCTATGCATTGGTTCAAATTCAAAATGATTCAGATCTTATAATAGAGAAACTACCCGAAGCGATCAATCGATTTGACTTACAATACCTGCCAGCCATCACTATAGATAACTCAACAATGATCTTCACCAAAAGAGATTTTGTGAGTGATGATGAAGATATTGTAGTTAGCTATTTAAAAAACGGAAGCTGGTCACCTGCAGAATCCATATCAAGTAAAATCAATTCACCGCTGAATGAAGGAGCGTGCACCATCTCTGCAGATGGGAAGACAATGATTTTTACATCATGCGATCGAAGAGGTTCGTTTGGAAGTTGTGATTTATATATTACTCGAAAATCAAATGATACATGGTCTGCACCTAAAAATCTAGGTAAACCCATTAATACACATTATTGGGAATCTCAGCCATCACTTTCAGCGGATGGAAATACGTTGTATTTCTCTTCCAATAGAGAAGGAGGACTAGGAGGTAGGGATTTATGGGTTTCAACATATCAGCAAGGAAGTTGGCAAACGCCACTCAATTTAGGTGGTAAAGTAAATTCATTTAAAGACGAGACTACTCCCTTTATTCATCCAAATAACGAGACACTTTATTATTCCTCTAACGGGTACACCGGGATGGGAGGATTTGACTTGTTTCAATCCCGGCTCCAAGATTCATTATGGTCAAGTCCAATCAACCTAGGATTCCCAATTAATACCCATAAGGACGAGGTAGCACTTTTAATAGCTAGTGATGGAAAATCGGCATACTTTGCTCAGGAAAATCAAAAGAACAATGAAATTTTAGACAGTGAAATTGTCAGCTTTACATTGCCACAAGAATTGAGAGTAGCCCAAGCTTCCTATATTGTAGGTAGAGTTGTTGATGAACGAACAAAAGAAGCATTAAAGGCACATGTTGAAGTAGTTGATGTAAACTCAAATAAAATTTTATTTAAAAGCCATTCCGATTCATTAAGTGGTGAATACCTTATGGTCTTACCAATTAATAAGGAGTTGGCCGGATATGTAAAAAGCAAAGGGTATTTGTATTCTGATTTTCATTTCAGTTCCAGTCAAAATACATTTTTGAAGCCAGACACCATATTAGTTGAGTTAAGCAAAGTGGCAGTTGGTGAAAAGCTAATATTAAGAAATATTTATTTCGAAACTGGATCCTTCGAGATCGACGATCGATCAAACTCTGAAATTGACAATGTACTTGAAGTATTAATTGAAAATCCACTAATCAAAGTAGAAATTAGTGGGCATACAGATGACGTTGGAGCTAAATCATATAATCAGACTCTTTCAGAAAAGCGTGCCCAAACAATTTACTATGAATTGATAAAAAAAGGAGTTGAATCTTCTCGGCTAGCTTTTAAAGGCTATGCAGATGAAATGCCTTTATATCCAAACACAAATGATTTTAACCGTCAGTCCAACCGTAGGATAGAATTCCGTGTCATACGGGATAAGTAGCGAAAGGTTACTTTTTTTCGATTTTTTTCTCATTCATGAAATCAGAACTTAATTAAAGTAAAGCTTTAAGGCGAAGTTGAAAATTTGGAATTGTGATTCTTTTCAGAAGAAAAACTCTCAAATGGTCTAATTCCTCAATTTCAGCTTTTTTACTATTATTAATCTGATTAATTGTTTTGTTAATTAATCTTAAAAAGTGATAACTTTCGGTTTTAAAAATTAATGTTTAACAATTAACTAGTAAGTATGAAGAGGATTTTACTACTAAGTTTTGCGTTCTTGACTGTTGTTGCATTCAGTGCAATGGCGCAAAGAACCGTTTCTGGAAAGATTACCGATGATACAGGTGAGTCTTTGCCAGGTGTAAATGTGCTTATTAAAGGCACTACTACTGGTACTCAAACTGATTTAGATGGAAATTACCGTCTGTCAGTTGAAGATGGTACTACTTTAGTTTTCTCATTTGTGGGATTTCAAACTCAAGAAGTACAAGTTGGAGCAAGAACTACTATTGATATTTCAATGGGTGGAGCTACTGAACTTCAAGAAGTTGTCGTTACGGCGATAGGTCT
>CAYGTD010000018.1:0-25632 GCA_964352725.1 uncultured Roseivirgaceae bacterium | reverse complement strand
ATGCGTCCAAATATTTAATCGTTCTTCTGCAGGGGAGTATTGAGCTTCTGACATCAGGTAATAATAGAAAAAATATGTTAGAATTGATTGCGATAAATCAATTTATCTTATTCCGTAAAAGAGGTTGAAAATTAAAGTTTAGAGGATGTAAATGGGATATAGTTTGGTGGCGTTAAAGCTAGGTTGATGGTTCGTTGTTCAGATTCATTTTTTAATTGAATCGTATTGAAAAAGATTTTCCTTCTTTAGAAAATCATTTACCAATTGCTTAAACTCTTCTGTATTATTTATTACATCCATTACATGTTTATTACCCCATTGAGTATGGTGAAAGACGGATCTATTATTCAATTTTTTAGAAATATTTACAGATTGGATAGAGCCTGTAGCCTGATCATCTTTTGAATGGATCAAGAGAACGGGCTCTTCTATTTGGTCGACCAGATTTAGCGCACTGGCATCCTTATAATCTACATCTGCTCGCCAGTTTACCACTTGCATGACACCTGGAGCCAGTATATTGATTCCTTCTCCGTAATCTTTTACTGCTCTTTCAAATACCGCAGAGTACCAATTTTGAAATGGTGCATCGGCAATGATGAATGCCACATTCTTTTCTCCTGCTCCTGCAGTTAATGCTGCTGCTGCTCCCCAGCTACTCCCAAACCAACCAATTTGATCATCTGAAAAATGGTATTCGCTTTGAACCCAGTTTGTGACAGCTAATAAGTCTTTTGATTCATTGATTCCACCTGTACCATATTCTCCACCACTTTCTCCATGTGCCCTGTGATCGTACATCACAATATCACATCCACAATCTGCAATGGCAGGCACATATTTTAACATGTTTGCCCACGTTACACCCCACCCATGCGCCATGATGATAGCGCATTGAGCAGTATCGGATACGTTAAAGTATTTCCCTTTTAGCACCAAGTTATCAAAGGTCGTGACTGAAAAATCAGTAGGAGTGGGAAGAGGCGCCATCAATGTTTCATACGTTGTTCCCCAGTAGACTTTTATTTTTTCTACGGTTTGCTCATGCGTGGCATTAGGTTTTAACACACGATTGGATAGCACCCAAGAGATGGAGATATAGCATACAGAGATCAGTATTAGGACAATGAGAAAAAGCCGCTTTAAAATTTTCATGCTGAGAGTTGATACGATCCTTCGAAAATGAGTAAAATTCAATTAATAATCTCTACTAGTTCTCTAAATAATTCAATCTTTGTTTGAACTTCGCAATTCGAATCTTCAAACAGCTCAATCAATCGAATGACTAACGATAAAGTGACTCCTCACCACATACTTAAGCAATATTGGGGCTACTCTACATTTCGTCCTTTGCAGGAGGAAATCATCCAATCTGTATTGGATGGGAAAGATACCCTTGCTCTTTTGCCCACAGGAGGAGGTAAGTCTGTTTGCTTTCAAGTGCCCGCTCTGTGTCTTGAAGGAATATGTATTGTCGTTTCTCCTCTCATCGCGTTGATGAAAGATCAGGTACAGCAATTGCAAAACAAAGGCATAAAGGCAGTCGCCATCTATTCTGGAATGAATAGGAGAGAAATCGATATCACGTTGGATAATTGCATATATGGCAATTTCAAATTTTTATATGTCTCACCTGAACGATTAAAAACAGAGATATTCATCGAGCGTGCGCGTCAAATGAATATTTCTATGCTTGCCATTGATGAAGCTCACTGCATTTCCCAATGGGGATATGATTTCAGACCGCCATACTTAGAGCTCGCAGAGTTTAAGAAAACAGTCGATATCAAAAGAACGATCGCTTTGACTGCCACGGCTACCAAAGAGGTGAAAGCTGATATTGCTGAAAAGCTGGAGATGAAGGATGTGCAAATCTTCCAAAAAAGTTTTGCCAGAGCCAACCTTTCTTACTCCGTATTTAGACTAGAGAATAAAGAGCAAAAACTGATTGAAATCTTAAACAAGGTTCAAGGTACAAGTGTAGTTTACGTGAGGAGTAGAAAACGGACTAGAGAGATTTCAGACCTTCTTAAAAGAAATAATATTTCCTCAGATTTTTATCATGCTGGATTAGGTGGTAAGAATAGATCGGAGAAACAAGACGCTTGGATTAATAATAAAATCAGGGTCATGGTCTATACCAATGCTTTTGGAATGGGAATAGACAAACCAGATGTTCGGACTGTAGTTCATATGGATTTGCCAGATACATTGGAAGCCTACTATCAAGAAGCAGGAAGAGGAGGTAGAGATGAGCGAAAAGCCTATGCTGTTGCGCTTTACAATAGTCAAGATGTTGATCAGTTAAAGGAGCGTTCAGAGAAGTCAGTTGTATCTATTTCAGACATTAGAAGAACTTATCAGGCACTTGCCAATTACTATAAAATGGCGATTGGGAGTCAGGCTTTTTCAAGCTTCGATTTCAACTACGAACGATTTATAAATACCTATAACTTACCTATTATAGAAACCTACGCGGCGCTTAAAAAACTTAGTGATGAAGGATTGATTCAGCTCAATGAAGGATTTTATACTCAATCAAGATTGAGCTTTATTCTTGAGAAAGGCAAAGTGTATGCGTATCAAGTGGCAAATCCAAAACTAGATCCGATTGTAAAGGCGCTTTTGAGATTACATGGAGGGGAAGTTTTTGCTGGATATTCCACCATCAAGGAGAAGGAACTGGCAACCATGTTGAAGACAGACGAGAATCAAATAAAGACATGGTTAAAGTTCTTGAACGATCAGGAAATCATTGATTATCAGCCATCTACTGATTCATACACGATCACTTTTTTGACTCCAAGACTTGATCCTTCTAGGCTTCCAATTGATGAAAAACAGATTGAATGGAGAAGGAAGTTGGCGAAGGAAAAGGCTAAATCAGTCATTGACTACATGGAAACCAGTGATTGCAGAACACTCGTTTTTCAGCACTACTTTGATGAAAAGAGCGACACAATCTGTGGTACATGTGACAATGACCTGGAAAAGAAGAAGAAGGGAATAATAGCTCAACTCCCTGCTTCAGACTTAAAATTAAGCTTGAGGGAAAACGGTAAAACAATCACTGATCTTCGTGCTGAGTTTACAAAGTACACTGAGTCACAAATCCTTGAAACACTAAGAATTTTGGTCAATGACAAAGAAGTAAAGCAGGAGGGTAATGCTTTTCTCTTAGTCTAGCGCTGCTACACCTGGAAGCACTTTGCCTTCCATGTATTCCAATAAGGCTCCACCGCCAGTAGACACATAAGATACATCATCTCCATATCCTAAGTTGTTGACTGCTGCGGCAGAATCACCTCCACCAATCAATGAGAAACCACCATTTTTAGTGGCTTTCACCACGGCTTGGGCGATGGTGTTGGTACCTTGAGCAAAGCTACTCATCTCAAATACTCCCATCGGTCCATTCCAAAGAATGGTCTTTGATTTTTCAATAATCTTGGAGAATACTTCTCTTGATTCTGGTCCTATATCTAGGCCCATCCATCCATCTGGAATGGAATAGTTGTCAGCAGTTTGCGTGTTTGCCTCATTGCTAAAGTTATCAGCAATAATGGAATCTTTTGGGAGTTGTAAATCCACCCCTTTTTCCTTTGCTTTTGCAATCAATTCTTTTGCCAAAGGGAGCTTATCTTCTTCCACTAAGGAGTTTCCAATTTGACCTCCCATTGCTTTAAAAAAGGTATAGCTCATGCCACCTCCAATGATAAGGTGATCTACTTTGTCCAATAGCTGCTCAATGATCAATATCTTATCAGAAATTTTTGCACCTCCCATAATGGCAGTAAAAGGTCTTTCTGATTTCTCCAATACCTTTTGAGCATTATCTAGCTCTTGTTGCATTACGTTTCCGCAGCATTTGTCAGAAAAATACTGAGCGGCAACTGTAGTAGAGGCATGCGCTCTATGTGCGGTTCCAAAAGCATCATTTACATAGATATCACCCAGAGAAGCTAGTTTTTTAGCAAAGTCTTCATCACCGGCTGTTTCTTCTTTGTAGAATCGTACATTCTCCAAAAGCAATACCTCCCCAGCTTTCAAAGTTTCAGAGGCATCAATAGCCGATTGCCCAACGCAATCATCAGCAAACTTCACATCCACACCAAGCTTCTCACTTAAGTTTGGAATGATATGCTGCAGAGAAAATTTATGTTCAGGACCAGATTTGGGTCTTCCTAAGTGACTCATCAGAATACACGATCCACCATCTTCTAAGATTTTCTTCAATGTGGGAATAGCTGCGTTGATACGTGTTTCATCAGTTACTTTTAGTTCCTCATTTAGAGGAACATTAAAATCAACTCTGATCAATGCTTTTTTTCCTTTGAAATTAAAATCGTGAATGGTTTTCATGTTATCTGATTTTGGATACGCAAACATAAGAAGCGAATCGTCTTCATAAAAATCAAACCGATAATTGATTAAATTACTATTTACATATGAAAAGAATATATCCTGTTTTATCACTCATTCTAGTATTATTTGTGAATTTCTTAGCAAACTATCTGCCTATAGCTGGAAAATCAACAGGGGCAATATCAGATGCGTACCCGTCGCTTTTTACGCCAGCAGGCTTCACATTTTCTATTTGGGGTATTATTTATTTATTCCTTATTGCTTATGTTGTCTACCAATTATTACCTAGCAATAGATCACGATTGGTGTTTGATCAAATCAATAAACTATTCATCATCAATTGTTTTGCTAACTCGGCATGGATTTTTGCATGGCATTATGAATTACTACCACTATCATTAGTGCTTATGGGTATCATTCTTGGTTCACTCATCTTAATATATCGCAAGATTAAAGCTGCTTCTTTAAACGCTTGGAAAGATTCTCTATTGATTAAAACACCTTTTAGTTTGTATGTAGGATGGATTACAGTAGCAACCATCGCCAACATTAGTATCATTCAATCAGCTTATAACTGGAATGATATGGTGCTCTCTCAGCCAGACTGGACACTTATCAAACTAGGGTTAGCAGGAGCTGTCGGTGCAGCCATGGTTCTTCAGCAAAAAGACCAAGTTTTTGGCCTTGTTGTAGCTTGGGCTAGCTTCGGGATTTTCAGCAATCAAACGGACATAAGTCCAATGGTTGGAGGAGCAGCAGCAACTGTTTTAATATTAGTATTAGCAGCGATTGTTATATCCTTTATTGAGAAAGCAAGAACGATGAGTTAAGAAGCTACTTTGTTCGCTCTATGGTAAACTGTACAAGTTGCTCTAGAGAAGTTTTATACTTGGAATCTGGCAAAGTGGTCAAAATTTCCTTTGCTTTTTCATGATAGTCTTCCATTACAGAAATAGCATAATCAATCCCTCCCGATTTTTTTACAAAATCAATGACTTCAAAAACTGATTTTGGTTTTCGTTCACTTTGCTTCACAAGTTTCTTCACACGATTGATTTCACTTTTTGAGACTTTGCTTAGGGCGTGTATCAGAGGTAATGTCATTTTCTTTTCCCTGATATCAATGCCTGTAGGTTTACCAATCTCAAAAGTGCCATAGTCAAATAAGTCATCCTTGATTTGGAATGCCATCCCAACATACTCCCCAAAGAGCCCCATTTTTTCAATGATCTCTTTACTTGCACCTGAGGAGGCAGCACCTACTTTACAGCATGAAGTGATCAAACTAGCAGTTTTTTGACGGATCACTTCGAAGTACACATCTTCGCTGATGTCTAATTTCCTAGCCTTTTCCATCTGCAAAAGTTCTCCCTCACTCATATCTTTCACCGCTTTAGTTGTGATCTTGAGCAAGTCTATATCATCATTTTCTAGCGAAAGTATAAGGCCTCTAGACAAAAGAAAATCACCAACTAGTACAGCTATCTTATTTTTCCAAAGCGCATTGATTGAAAAGAATCCTCTACGTTTATCAGAGTTGTCTACCACGTCATCATGCACTAGGGTGGCGGTATGGAGCAGTTCAATGAGTGAAGCACCCCTATAAGTTGATTCATTTATGGTTCCAGTAGCTCCTGCTGTCAAAAAAACAAACAAGGGACGCATTTGCTTACCCTTTCTCCTGACAATATATCCAGTGATTTTATCCAGCAGCATGACCTTACTTTTCATCGATTGACGAAACTTCTTTTCGAAATTCGCCATCTCAGTAGCTACTGGTGCTTGAATGTCTTTTAATTTCAGAGTCATTTCGGGTGCAATAATACAGATGTTCAGTCTTAGAACTATCTTTCCGTCTGATTTCTAAATGTGGTAAATGCAGAGAAATAAAGTTCGATATTCAGAAATAATACCTAACAAGCGAGAATGGCCTATTGTTAAGCTTTCTCGAAATAGAAAGGAATTTATTGATGATGTTTCCAATGAAGCATATGATAACTTCATTTCTGAAAAGAAAGGAGCGATTAGGGAAGAAATAGAGATGACCATTCATCGGGAAAAAATGCGAATGAAAGCCAATCCTTGGCGAGTAGATCCACCTGATGAGCATGCATATTGGAAAAGTATCCAATCAAGGCTTCTTGATATCAATAGTGAGGATAAAGAAAAGATTAAGGAAAGTGAATTAAAGATTTTGAAAGATATCACTTTACGATACTCAGATGAGATTGCAGGTAATTTTAAAAAATCCTATTATCGTTTCGCTCAGAGTTTTGTCACTTTCGGTTTTGCCAGATTGCTCAATGCTACCCGAGCAAAAGGATTACTTTCTCTATTTAGTAAACAACTAGATCTAGATGATAAAATCCATGTAATAGGAGAGACAGAGCATATCCGAAATTTAGCAAAACAAGGTACTGTAGTAATGGTCCCTACGCATTTTAGTAATCTAGATTCTATTTTGATTGGGTGGGCTATTCAGCATTTGGGATTGCCGCCATTTATTTATGGAGCCGGGCTCAATCTTTTCAATATCAAGATTTTAGCTTATTTCATGAACAGTCTTGGTGCATATAAGGTGGATAGACGGAAAAAAAATCCGATTTATTTTGAAACACTCAAGACCTACTCACGCATGGCAATGAAGCGAGGGTGTCACAGTTTATTCTTTCCGGGAGGCACGCGCTCTAGATCGGGTGAAATTGAAAAACAGCTGAAAATTGGATTGTTGAGTACAGCCATCGAAGCACAGCGAGAAATGTTTGAGGACGCTAAGGATGGCAAACCATCCAAAAAAGTGTTCATTGTACCAGTTGTAATCAATTATCATTTCACGTTAGAAGCTCCTGCTTTGATAAGAGAATATTTGAAAAGGACTGGGAGAGAGAGGTATTATGTAGAGGCAGATGAGTTTACCACATCTTACAAACTAGGCACATTTATGTTCAAGTTCTTTACTAAGGGATCGGATATTTCTGTGAATATTGGTAAAGGCATGGATATTCTCGGAAACTATGTAGACAATGAGGGAAATAGTTTCGATAAAAACGGGAATGCCATAAATACGCGAGATTACTTTTTGAGGGATCAAAAAATCACGGTTGATCCACAACGAGAAAACGAATATGTGCGGGTACTTTCTCAGCGAATCGTAGAGGAATATCACAAGTACAATCGAGTGTTTGCCAGCCATTTGGTGGCTTTCACTGCATTCAAAATGTTAGAAAGAAAAAATCCAAAGTTGGACTTGTATAATGTGCTTCGTTTACCTGATGAGGATTTAATATTGGATTATGAGGAGTTTAAAGAGAACTTTAAGAAGTTGAGAAAAGTACTTATGAATCTTCATGAAAAAGGTCAAGTAGATATTGCTGATCATATGAAAGAAAAGGCTGATCAAAGTATTCTTCACGGATTAGAAAATGTGGGACTTTATCATGATCAGAGACCGCTTATATTGAAGAAGGATAAGATTGTCATTCAAGACACTAATACGCTTTATTATTATCACAATAGAATGAATGGCTATGAACTCGAAAAGTACCTCTAGAGAGATTGTTGGAGTAATTGGAGCTGGAAGTTTCGGTACGGCCATTGCCAATATTTTAGCCGAGAATTCTTCGGATGTTGTTTTATATGTTCGATCGAAAGAGAAGGCTGAAAAAATCGCAAAAATCAGAGAAAGTTCTGGACAGAAGCTGCATGACAATATTGAAATTACCAATGAATTGGAAGAAATCGCAAATAGGTGCGAGGTAATTTTTCCGATGATACCCTCGGCCAATTTCCGGGATATGATTATCACTTTGTCTCCTTTCCTTAAACCATATCATGTACTCATTCATGGTACAAAGGGATTTGATTTGTTTGTGCCAAAAAATGAAAAAATATCTAGCAAGAACCCTCTAACTAGATCCCATGTAAAAACGATATCAGAAGTAATTAAAGAAGAGACTTCAGTCCTGAGAATTGGATGTTTAGCAGGCCCTAATCTTGCTAAGGAACTTGATCAGAGAAAGCCAGCAGCTACAGTGGTAGCATCTCATTTTGATGAGGTCATTGCTACAGGTCAGCGATTGTTGAAAAATGATCGATTCATGATTTACGGGAGCAAAGATTTAATCGGAATTGAGCTATGTGGGATTCTCAAAAATATCATTGCGGTAGGAGCAGGGACTATTTATGGAATGGATTTGGGTGAGAATGCCAAATCGCTATTTATAAGTAGAGGCTTGGTAGAGATGGTTTACATCGGAAAAGTGTTAGGCGGAAATGCGCAAGCTTTTTTAGGCTTAGCTGGAGTAGGTGATCTTGTGGCTACTTGTACCTCAACTTTAAGTAGGAACTTTTCTGTTGGGAATAGACTCGCAAAGGGCGAAACATTAGCCGATATAATTGGCTCTATGGAAGAAGTGGCTGAGGGAATTAAAACGATAAATATTGTCAATGAATTAGCGGAATCTTATAAAGTAAGATGTCCCATCACTGAGACCCTTCACAAAATTATCCATCAGGAAATGACCATTCAGGATGCTCATGTCTATTTAATGAACTTCCCGTTTAGAGCTGAGATTGACTTCTTGTAATAGCTATTTAAGTAGCTCTGCCACCCGTTCCTTCAATGGAGGATGGGAGTAATGCACAAATACAAAAGCTGGATGAGGAGTCAAATTAGATAAATGATCCGAACTCATTTTTTTTAATCCTGTGACAAGGGGTTCCCCTCTATAGGTTTTTTTCGCATACGCATCTGCTTCAAATTCGTTTTTCCTTGAAATGATATTTCCTACAATTCCTATAATGGTGGAGATAGGAGAGTAAAGGATAAAAAAAGCAAGTAAATTAAGGTGGAGAGCAGAAGTCTGTCCACCCATAGCCCAACTAACTTCCGCATCAAATGCCATCAATGAAAATACATAAAGCATTAGACCCATCAATCCGATACTGAAGATGGTAGTATACAGAATGTGCTTTTTTTTATAGTGCCCAACTTCATGAGCAAATACAGCAGTGAGTTCTTCAGTTGTGTGGTTTTCAATAAGTGTATCAAACAGAACAACTTTCTTTTTCTTACCCAATCCAGAGAAAAAAGCATTCCCTTTACTTGATCTTTTAGACCCGTCCATTACGAATATGTTTTTTAGCGGAAAGTGTACTTTATCACAGTAATGCTGAATGGATTGTTTTAATTCACCATCTTCCATTGGCTTCAGCTTATTGAAAAGAGGAAGGATGAGCGAAGCATAAAACATATTAGCAAAAAGAGTAAAAGCAGTCATAACTGCCCAGAAATAGATCCAGAAGCTAGGTCCCATAAAGCTCATGAAATAGATGAGAGCAGCAAGCAAAATTCCGCCAATAATGATCGTGAGTAAATAACCCTTGATTTTATCGGTGATATATGTCTTTGCAGTCATTTTATTGAACCCATATTTCTCTTCAATCACAAAATTTTGATAAAGTGAAAAAGGAATTCCTATTACATCTGAAATGATGAATAGGATGCCAAAGAAGATTAGTGGCGATATAAGATTCAGTGGGGAAAAAGTCCTGATCCATTCATCAAGCATTCCGTACCATCCATTGTAAAGAGCAAGAAACATGATCACAAAACTGAAGGTGGCTGAGAACATTCCAAATCTTGATCCTTCTGCTTGATATGCTTGAGACTTAGCATATTTTTCTTGATCATAGATTCCCTCAAGTTCTTTTGGTATAGGTTGTTTGCTACTTTTTCTATTTAAAAAACTCAAGATACGCTCAAGTGCAAAGTCAAAAGTGATAATTGCTAGAAGGAGGTAGAATATGGTTTGCTCAGACATGAGGCAAAATTATATGAAGACACTTTATTTCAGAGATGTATTATCAGGACGAGATATCAGATTGATCTGAGATATAACTTTCAGAAAAATACTTCGAATTTTTAGCTTAAAAAATAAATGGAATAGGGCATTTGAGCCTTCTTACATCTGCAGCTGGCTTCAAAGGATCTCCCAAACTAAATGAGTAAGCGATACTTATTTCATGAGCTCCGCCAGTGCCTATTCCCAAGTCTGAGATGGTATAGTCATAGCTATATCCAAAAGTGGTTCTTTTAGCTTGGAGTCCAAGCATAAAAATTAGTGACTCGCTATTTTGAATGCCATTGGTGTTCTTAATTGGTATTCCTCTATACCATACACCTACCAAAATAGGATCAAGAGTGAAATAAGCACCCAAGTCCAGTTGATCAAAATCTCCTTGTGTTTTATAGTTGAAGGTAGGCGTAATGCTTCGTTCTCCAATTCCGGTCTTCTTGCTCCCCGGATTCAGAGGTATTCTATAGCCGCCATGTGCTGAAAATTTTCTAGCCAAGGGATCATTGCCTCCATTGATAGAGGTATTAGGTTCCAAAACATGATGCATAGAGAGACCCAACCAAATAGATGGACTGTACAAAACACCACCAAACGAAAGATCAAAAAATCGAGCACTTAAGCCGGAGAAAGTTTCAGAGGTAGGTTGCCCATTCGCACCCGTATTGTTTAGTTGATCTCCGAAAATGAGATTATTAAAGTCTAAATCTCTAAAATAATAAGCTATTTCGGCACCTGGTCTAAATGTCCATTTGGAGTTGAGTTGAAATTGATAAGCATACTGCAATCCAATCGAAGTAGATTGTAATCCAGCTCTTCCAGCTTTGTCTCTGTTAAAAATGAGTCCTACACTGCTATAGTAGTCTTCGAAATGATAGTCTATGTAAGCAGAAGTAGTCTCAAAATTAGCTTCGAGATTAGGCCATTGAGATCGATAGTTTAATCCCATCCTACCTTTTTGGTTGATCCCAACCAGTCCTGGATTTAAATACAGAGGTGCGGCATAATACTGAGAAAACTGAGGGTCTTGCGCCATTAGAGTGTTATCTTGCCAGATTGCACTAACTAAAATCAATAAAAGAAAAACCTTTTTAATCATGGAGATTTTTATGATTGAAAATCATTTAGCAAATTATACAATTAAAATAAATCAACTGAGGATTTGTTGCACTAACTACGTAATGTAACGATCATACCAACGTTTCTATTTTAACCGTATTTTTACAAAGTGTTGTGCATGACTAAGGACACCCGAATGAATTTGACCCCTTATTTGCAAGAGAATGGAAAATATTTCTTCTTCATTTTCTGCTTTTTATTTTCCGCATTGCTGTCAGCTCAGAATGTGACAGAAACGCGATGGTATTTTGGTAATTCTGCCGAAAATTTAGTCTTTGACAGAAATGGGAGAGATGTGTATTTGCAAACGGATCAATCATCGGCATTTGGAAGCGGTGGAGCTGTCACCATTACTGATCAGTTTACAGGAAATTTACTTTTTTATTCAGATGGGAGTCAGGTTTTTGACGTCTCCCATTCCTTAACTCCTACTGGAATTGGTCTCAATGGTGATCCATCTATCAATGTTCCGGTTGTTACTTGTCCTGTGCCAGGGAGTCCGGGACAGTACTACTTGTTTACTAATTCAGGACCAAGTGGAGTAAATGAAATACAATCATCAATAGTAGACGCCACAGTAGCCGGAAACGGCTCTGCACAATTCCCTTACGGTGATGTAGTTTCCTTAAATGATGTAACTGGTTTAGATAATCCATCTGAGGGGATGGTTATTATCCCCTTTGGAGATGGAGAGCTATTTTGGCTAATTTCTCAAAATAGAAATTCCTTTGAAATCCAAGTAACACGAATAGATAATGGTGGTATTGGCGCCACCATAGGATATCAATTCGCGAATGACACAATTCCTGGATTTGAGGCTTCCCATTTTGCGTTTCACAAAGATTCGTTATCAACTAAAATAGCGATGGCTCCAAAGACCGCAAATAGAAATATATGGTTAATGGACTTTAATGACACTACTGGAGTATTAACATTTGACCATCGTTTGTTGAATACTGGTTTTGGCGATTCTGCACTAGAGGCGGTATTTGATGTAGAATGGTCTGGAGATGGCTCCAAATTGTATTTTTCAAGATTTGGAGGAGGAGGTACGGTTGGTCAAGTTTATCAAATTGATTTCAATGACCTCACAGAAACAGTTAATCCAATTTTGGCTAGCGGAATCTTCAGAAGCTTGGGTTTAAAAAGAGCAATTGATAATCGGATCTATCATCTTTATCAAGAAACAAATGGATCTGCATTTTCATTGGGGAGAATCAATAGACCCGATAGTGTTAGGGATTCTGTTGATTATCAAAGAATAGTTTTTAATGCGGACTTTGATAGTCGTCAGTTTACCGAGCATACCAGTGGATATGACTTTCAATTTGATACACTGGGCTTTTATTGGATTGATAGTTGTGCGACCAACATTACAAAATTCTTTCCTATTGTAGAGCCTGTTCCAAACAATCTGTTTTGGGATTTTGGAGATGGTGCTGGATCATCTGCTTGGATTCCTAATCACGAGTATCAAATGGAGGGATCTTATACAGTCAATTTATTTGCTGAAGTAAATGGAATTGTGAAGAGTGTGCCTGAAAATGTCCAAATTTTTGCGAATGACTTGATGGTAGATCTCGGAATAGACACGACTATTTGTGTTGATGAAATATTAACTCTAGATGCAGGAGTAGGAGTTTCGTATGTCTGGAATACGGGAGACACTACTCAGACAATCGATATAGATACTTTAGGTACCTATTGGGTTGAAGTAACCAATGATACAGGATGTACGGGGTTCGATGATATTGAAATAACAGAATATGGAGTGATCGCTCAGACTTCTAATCAGTGGTATTTTGGAGAACAAGCTGGGATTGAGTTCACTGGAGGAGCAACGGCAATTTTGGATGGTAATCAGCAGATGGCTGCCGAAGGATGTGCTACTATTTCAGATGTAAATGGGGATTTACTTTTTTATACCAATGGTGTAACCGTATGGAATAGAGAGCATGAGATCATGCTAAATGGAGATATCATAGGAGGAGATGCTGCTTCAGCACAAAACGCTATGATATTACCATTTAATGGAGATCAAACGATGTTTTATCTTTTCACTACAGAGCAAGTTTATGGAGATGGTGAGTATGCTTTGAAATACTCAATTGTGGATATGAAAGAAGCAAATGGTTTAGGGAAAGTCATTGTTAAGAATATTAGATTGATGGATAATGGAACTGAAAGGGTAACTGCTACTGGATTTACAGGCTTTGATTTTTTAGTTACTCACGAGTTTGGTAACAATACTTTCAGATCGTACCGTACAGGAGCAAATGGTCTTAGCGGAGCTATATTTTCGCCAAGTGGAGAAACGCATCAGTTTATGGATGAATTAAGCGCTACTGGCTATATGAAGATCTCTCCAACACAGGCACAAATAGCAGTCAATATTCCTGGTACCGGAGAAGTAGAAATCCTTGATATTGACCAAGGTCAAATTTCAAACCCAAGATTGATTGATACTGGTGAGCCAAATCTGTATGGAATGGAATTTTCTGGAAGTGGAAATAAACTTTATTTGACTACTTCAACTGCTACTTCAAAATTGATACAGTATGATTTGGATAGTTTGTTCTCCATGAATTCAGCACCTGATATTGAGGCTACAAAATTTGACGGATTTACACAAGGTGCAAACTATGGAGCTTTACAAAATGGACCAGATGGTGTCATGTACATGGCGATTAATAATTCACCCGCTATCGGAACAATAACCTCTGCTGATGCAAATGATAACAATGCAGGCTTCAATCCAACTGGGTTTGATTTGGCTGGGCGTACAAGCAGGCTTGGGTTACCCAACTTTGCTCAAAATCAATCTAGTCCAGCGATACAACCTAGTATTACTGTTACCGGAGGATGTGCAGGTCAGCCCTCCACATTTTCTGCAACAGGACGTGATCCAAATAACTTGATTGAGAACTATACTTGGATATTTGGAGATGGACAATCTGTTGCTGTTCAGGATACCATACATACTTATGATAATCCAGGAACATATACAGTTGAGCTTCGCTTGAGCAATAGATGTGATGCTGATACAAGTTTGTTTCAAACCATAACGATCAATAATCTTCCAGAAAGGCCCACTGTTCCTACAGACGTAGCATTATGTGATCAACCAATAACTTTGACAGCTTGGCCGAATGATAATACAGATTTTAGTTACTATTGGTCAACAGGGGAGACGAGCAGGGAGATTTCAGTAGATGCACAAGGTTTTGTTGACGTGGCAATTATTAATACTGTCACAGGTTGTACATCTGATACAGTACAAGTATTTATTGGGGACGTACGACCAGCTGTTGATATTGGAGGAGATCTTATTATATGTCAAAATGATCCCGTGATTACTTTGGATTCTCAAATTCCGAACATCACTAGCTATGCTTGGGCCGTAGATGGAGTTGTGATGGGTAACAATCGAACATTTGATATTGATACTACCACGGCAGGAATTTTTGAATACACGATTGAGGTAACCAATTCCTTTGGATGTACAGGACGAGATACTATCCAAATAGAAGTGAGGCCACAGCCTGATATTACTGCAGTTGGAAACCCAACATCTAATTGTGGAAATAATGATGGAAGCATCGATATCACTTTCAATACCACAGGAAGTTACTCTTATGAAATTTCAGGGCCGTCTAATTTCGGACCTACTAATTTCGATGGACCAGGAACTATCAGCATTCCTATTACCGCACCTCCTGGAAATCTTATACCAGGAAATTATAATTTAATGGTTACTAATCTGATTTCTGGATGTTCATTAGTTGAAATAGTGCAAGTGGAGGATCCTGCTTCATTTAATTTCTCCGTGGGTTCGACTGGGAACTGTGATGGAGATGTGGAAATTACATTAGCTTCCTTGCCTGCTGATTTCAACTATGAGTTTCAAACACAAGATGGCACGATTATTCCAAATGGGTCTAATCAAGCGATATTCTCAAACTTGAATACAGGGACATATTTTATTCAAATAAGTGATAATGGAGGAAACTGCGTAGAGACAAATCAGATAATAATCAACTCCAATTTGGAACCTAATTTTACTTTTGATGCAATACAAGAAATTTGTGGAGGACAAGGAATTATTTTGGTCACAGATAGTACTGGTGGATCAGCTACGTATACTTGGACAGGTCCTGCAGGTGGTATAGTAAGTGGGAATGTAAACGATACAATTACAGTTGATCAGCCAGGCACTTATATTGTCACAGCTGATCAAGGAGCTGGTTTTTGTCCGCGAACAGAGCAAATTGAAGTCATATTTAATGGTGATCCTTCTGTCACAATTGCTCAATCTGACCCTTGTGATGGTGATGTTACTTTAGTGCCGACCGTAACTAATGGTAGTGGTACCTATATTTTCAATTGGAGCGATGGTTCACAGGCGGGACAAAATACAGTCACGACTTCTGGAACTTACACCGTCACAGTTACGGATCAGTTTACCAGCTGTGAGGCAACTTCAATGCCTGTAGAAGTAATAATTCAACCTGAGTTTGAGGTGAATCTTTCACTATTTGCAGATTGTGAAAACAACGGCATTATTTCAGTTATTGCTACTACTAATTATTATAATCCTGCTATTACATATCAGTGGAGTGATCAGGATGGAAACATCTTTGCGGAAATTGATTCTATATTAATTATCAATCAATCTGGATCATATTTCGTTACTGCGACCAATGAATCGGGTAGCTGTATGGCAATGGATAACATTAGTGCAGCGGTGGTTCCAATTAATCAAGATGAACTGACTTTGCCTTCTAGAGCAACTTTTTGTACTGCAGATGCTACTTCACCATCCGTTGATTTAGATGCGGGTATTTGGAATTCATACGAATGGAGGCTATTGCCTGAACCCACTGTTATCTCTACTGATCAGATCTACAATACAGCTACGGCAGGAACATATGAAGTCACTATCTACAATGGGTTTACTTGCGTTAAGGATATAGTAGAAGTGATAGAGGATTGTCGGCCAGTCATTTTTGCCCCCAATGCTTTTTCACCAAATGGGAATGGACAAAACGATGAGTTTTTTGTGTTCCCAAATGATTATATAGATCAATTTGAAATACTCATTTATTCAAGATGGGGTGAACTTGTCTATCAGTCTACTAATCAGGATTTTAGATGGGATGGATATTATAAAGGAAGATTGCTTCCAGTAGGAACTTATGCCTACATTTTGAAATTTTCAAGTGATTTGGCTCCTACATTGGGAACCATTGAGCAGTATGGTTCTGTTACTCTGGTTCGATAATGAGCTATTTTGATAGTATATATGATAAAGTTTTTGGCAAGAAATCGGCGACTCCTATTATCGTAAACGAAGTTATTAAAAGGAGCCAACGTTTTCTAAATAATTTTCATGCATGGAAATCATCAGAAGTCAGCCATGAATTACTCAACGAAGTTTGGCAATCCTATTTTTGGAAGAAAAAGGGAATTGACAAAAATCCTCAAGTTTATATTCTAGAATCAAATTATAGCAATGGAATATCTATCAATTATGAATCGAAATATGATAGAAAAAGCTTTCATTTTTTGTTTGATTATTTAGCAGATCAAGTAAAAAAACTTGATTACCGACTTGTAATGAGTAGACTTACCATTGAGGAGAAGGGTCAAATAGTGGAAACAAAAGAACTGCATTATTTGAAACCTAAAAGAAGTTTCGTTGAGCCAATTGATCAGAAATACGGAAATGTACAGATTGAGTATAAGATGGTAGATGATCATCCTGATAGTATTCGGGTAATTGCAAATGGCTACCCAGATAGAAATTATCAGGAAGTAAAAAATTTTGATGAATTAGCAAAACATATTTTTAATTTAGAGTCTTAATAGAAAAACAAAGAAATAATAATGAAATTATTAATATTCTTATCTGTGATGATGTATGCATCTCCTTCAGAAAGATCAAGTGAGCAATTGCTGCCAACAAAATTGAGAGTCACCGTGATAGATGGTCTGGGAAATTTTGTGGAAGGGGCTCAAGTATCCATTTATGATAATGAGAAAAATTATCGCGCAAGTGAAAATCCAATAGCTTCTGAAAAAACGGATAAAAATGGTCGTGTCACTTTCAAGGATGTAAAGAATATTGCTTATTTCATAGAAGCTAAAAAAGGAGAAATGAATAACAATGGAGAGGGAGTAAAAACTGGTGAGTTGGAAGAGGGTAAATTCAACAAAGTAAATACCGTCATCGAATAAGTGAGATACTTTTTTATAACTCTCCTTCTTATTTGCTCAGCCTCGAGCATTATTGACTTTTCTCCACAATATATCATTGATTTTAAAGATGATCTTTCGGAAGAGATAGGACTTGAAAATTTGTCTGAAAGACTTCAATATGAACAACTCTTAGCAGCAGATCCTAAAACAGGCACAATACCCTCAAACATTAGATCGCTTGAATTGAGTTTCGCACGAAAAGTAGATTTAGAATCACCAAAATCACGAACTCAGTCGCTTGATATAACGAGTGCTGGACCGTTTAATGTGGGAGGGAGAACAAGAGCTGTTGCTTTTGATGTGAGAGATGAAAGCATCATTATAGCGGGAGGTGTTTCAGGAGGAATTTGGAAAAGTATTGACGGAGGAATTTCATGGACCAGAAAGTCAAATCCAGAAAATAGAAATAGTATTTCATGTTTAATCCAAGATACTAGGCCCGGTAAGGAGGATATTTGGTACCATGGTACAGGAGAAATTGTTGGTAATTCAGCTAGAGGAGGGGACGCGCCTTTTAGAGGTAATGGAATTTATAAGTCAACAGATAATGGAGAGTCATGGAATCTTTTACCTTCCACTGCTAATTCTGACCCCAATCTTTTCAATAGTCAATTTCAGTACATCTGGAGTATTGTGGTAAATACTCAAAACTTAGTTGATGATGAAGTATTGGTAGCAGCCTTTGGTGGAATATTAAAATCACTTGATGGAGGAGATACTTGGGATGTTACCTTAGGAAAAAAACTTTTTGACTTAGATCCAGCAACAGACTTGAATGATTCAACCGCCTCTTTTTATGCTGATTTAGATATTGGGCCTACAGGAACTCTTTTTGCAACTCTTTCACTGTCTTCTGGTGGAGAAGGACGATCATCAGACGGTGGTATTTATGTTTCGATTGATGGAACTAATTGGCATGACATCAATCCATTTACATCAGAATCAATTCTTAGAAGAATAGAAATAGGAGTAGTTCCATCCAATCCAAATGCTGTTTATTTCTTAGTAGATCCCGCATTTGTTATCAAGTATACTATTCAAACACTAAATGAGATACGAGTCACTGGTTTTTTTGACACAGATAAGATTATTCCAAGTTTCGATGCTGAATTAGGAGATTATAATTCTCAAGGGGGCTACAATATGATGATAAAAGTGCACCCTGAAAATGAAAATTTAGTTTTCATTGGAGGCACTAATTTGTATCGATCAACAGATGGTTTTGATAGTAGTGAAAATACGAAGTGGATAGGAGGATATACTCCAAAAGGCGGAAGTGGTGTCTATCCTAGCCATCATCCAGACCAGCATGATTTGCTATTTTATCCAAGTAACCCTAATAAAGTTTTATCTGCAAATGATGGAGGATTGATGGTAAGTGATGCAGCTACAGCCGATTCTGTAAAATGGAGGAGTTTGAATAACGGATATGTAACCTCTCAGTTTTTCACGATTGCCCAGTCTAAAGAAGCTAATGACCCTATTATGTTGGGAGGATTGCAAGACAATGGAACTGATATAACCAATTCGCCTATTAGTCCATCCAACTGGAAAGAATTGATTGGTGGAGATGGTAGCTATGCAGCTACAACCAGAAACAAAGAGTTATGGTATGCCTCTTTTCAAAATGGTCAAACATTTAGGCTAACATTAAATGAGCAACTTAACTTAACCACTTTTGGTCGGGTAGATCCAGAAGACTTAGTCTTACAAGCTGGGTCAGGATATCTTTTTATTAACCCCTTTATACTAGACCCAGTAAATCAAAATAGGATGTTTATTGCTGGAGGAAATCATCTTTATTTTAATGCTAATGTTGCGCAGATTAAAGGAGGTACTCAAGAACCGTCTTCCCTCGGTTGGGAGAGAGTAACTCAGGACAAGGATAATTTGTATGAAGGTAGTGTCAGTGCCTTAGAAATATCCGCAGATGGAAAGAAACTGTACTTTGGCACAGGAGGTGGACAGGTACTTAGCGTAGATCATGCAGATGACTTTCAACAGTTCGAAATAAACACTACATTTCTAGGATCTTCATCCGTTGGATTTGTTTCATGCATAGCTATTGACCCAGAAGATAGTAATCATCTATTAGTCATCTATTCAAGCTACAATGTTCCATCCATTTTCGAAAGTTTTGACGGTGGTGATTCATTTACGGATGTAAGCGGAAATCTAGAAGAAAACCTCGATGGAACAGGAAATGGGCCAAGTGTAAGGTGGGGAGAGATTATTCCAACAAATTCAGGAGATTTATTTGCCGTAGGAACAAGTACAGGGTTATATACTACTGAATTATTGAATGGTGCTCAAACTATATGGACGAGACAATCAAATAACCTGATTGGCAGTTCAGTAATTACTATGATGGATTATCGACCAAGCGATGGAAAATTAGCTATTGCATCGCATGGTAATGGAGTATTTACAACAATAATTCCTGATTTTAAATCTCTTAATCCATCTATAGAAGGCGATGATTTCGCAACTGTAAAAGTTTTTCCCAATCCTTTCAAGGAAACGGCAAAAATTGATTTTAGTATTCCAGAAGATGGAATAGTAAGGATTGATATACTCTCTATGAAAGGAGAATACATCACTAATTTACTTTGGGCGCCACAGTTTGCAGGATCAAATAGCACAGTGACTTGGGATGGACGTACAAACTCAGGAGCCAGCTTAGCAAATGGGATTTACTTGTATAAGATTCAATACAATGGAAAATCCAAAACAGGAAAGATCATTCTTAGACGCTAGCGAATTGTCAAGACCAATAAGAAATAAGCAATAACCATCACCCAGAAATGATAATTTACCACGTTTGGTAAAATGCCAATATCCATCAAGATCACAAGAATGGCTAAAATAATGGAAACCATTCGGAGCGTATTTTTTGTGCTTTTGTTCATCGCTTTTCTTTTCAATAAAATTACTGGAATCCATTAGATAATTAGCAATTAAGTGACTAGAACAACTTATCATCGCAGTATAAAAATTTATTAGTGGCTGAAATAGGATCTGATATTGGAAAGGCAGTAGAGCTATTAAAGAGCAATGAGATCATAGCTATTCCTACGGAAACAGTCTATGGATTAGCTGGTAATGCTCTTAATGAGGAGGCTATTCTGAAAATTTATGAAGCCAAGAATAGACCAAAATTTGATCCTTTAATTGCTCATTCTAATTCGCTAGAAAAAGTTCATGACTTGGTAAAAAATATTCCAGAGATAGCCCAGTTACTAGCCTCTTCATTTTGGCCTGGACCTTTAACATTACTGTTAAATAAAAAGAAGTCAGTGCCCGATCTTTTAACATCTGGTCTAGATAGGGTTGCAGTTCGGATACCCAATCATCCACTTGCGCTAAATCTTCTTTCAAAACTAGATTTCCCTTTAGCAGCACCAAGTGCTAATCCATTTGGTTACGTTTCTCCAACATCTGCAGATCATGTTCAAAATCAATTGGGGGATAAAATTTCTTATATACTCGATGGAGGAGAATGCTCAGTAGGTCTTGAATCAACTATCATTGGATTTGAAAATGATCAAGCCATTGTTCACCGCCTTGGTGGTATTCAATTGGAAGATATTGAAAGAGTGATTGGCAAAGTGAAAGTTCAAACTAATAATAGTTCAAATCCACAAGCTCCAGGAATGCTGAAATCTCATTATTCACCAGGAAGAAAAGTAATAATAGGAGATATTGCCTCTAATCTTTCCACATCTAAAACTGATAACGTGGGTGTGATTTCATTTATGAAAAGTTTTGGTATGGAAAACGAATTTATTCTATCTCCGGAAGGAAATTTGCAAGAGGCGGCTCGTCATATTTTTAAAGCTTTACGATTTATGGATCGGCCTGATGTGGAAGTCGTTTTTGCAGAATATTTACCTGAAGAAGGTCTAGGCAGAGCCATTAATGATCGACTAAGAAGAGCAAGTGTGTGAGTTTTGGGACTCACAATTACGCTTGGCGAGTATTTTTTGTACCTTTGCGGCAAAATTAAAAAAGACTTTAGTATGAAAGCGAAAGCGCAAGACACTGTAAAGGTGCACTACACTGGAAAACTTACAACAGGAGAGGTATTTGATTCTTCAGAGGGACGTGAACCGTTGCAATTTACTGTTGGTGGTGGTCAGATGATAAAAGGATTTGACGAAGCAGTAGATGGAATGGGGCTGAACGAAAAAAAGACAGTGACAATACCATCGGCTGAAGCCTATGGTGATCACAATGCAGAACTTATTCAAGAAGTACCTAAGAGCCAACTTCCAGAGGAAATGAAACCTGAGGTAGGACAAAAACTAGTTGCTACTAACGAGCAAGGACAAGAAACATATGTGAATGTAACAGCAGTGACTGATGAAGCAATTGTTGTAGATGCTAATCATGACCTTGCTGGAAAAGACTTAGTGTTTGATATCGAGCTGGTAGAGATTGCTTAATCAACGAATCTGATATTTTTCTATAAAGGGGCTTTTGCCCCTTTTTTCTTTTAAATATAGTTGGAGTGAGATTACTGAGATTACATTGCTGAGTAATTTCTTGTCTTACTTCATTCAAATCACAACCCTCTTTTATGAAGTTTAATTAGTTAATTCTAATTATTGCCCTGGAGTTCAGAAAGAGAACCGATTCTATTGAGCGGGTCAAGTTTTCAAGACGGTAAATGGTACTAAGTTCTATCTTCGTTTTCATGGAAATTTTGAAACCAAGACTCGTACTGATTCTATTTTCCCAAGAATTTTCTTCCACATTTATTGCTTCAAATAATATTTCATTTGAGGCTACAAAATACAATTCTTTATCGTCTATTCTTTCACCAGAAAGCGGCATATCCACTGATATTCTATAGCGATATCTATGTGCAAATGATTCGGTTTTTATTCGCTGCTCTGCCATTGCACGACTCACAACTCTCGTCTTCCGAGAGAAATGTGTGTAAGCAAATTGCTGGGTGAGTCGATGCTCATATATAGATAAATCATCGACGGGACTTTCAGATCTGAATTTGTATCCCAGAGATACTTTAGATGCATAATTAATGCCCCTTGTGAAAAACTGATTCACCTCAAAGAATGAAAGCTCCGTTTTTTTTATTTCATTTTCCTCTAAAAATGAGGTTCTTTGGAAAATAGAAGTGTTCATTCTCCAGTTTTTGAATAGCTGATAGTTAAAAGATGCGCCACCTTCCCAGACTAACCTTCTTTTCTCTTGTGCGGATAGCTGATTTAAGGAAATAACAAGAAAGACAGCAATGATTGATCTCAACATTAGTAAAGGATAAAATCTGAAGATCTTTTTGCAACGAGTCTTTTAGAAATTTCATTTCCATCATTATCAAAGAGTATTTCAAAAGTTTGCCACTTTCTATTCTCTTTTACATGTGCTATGATTTCATAATTGGGAGCGATTTTATTTTCTTTTTCAATAACACTTTTGATAACCTTTAAATCACTAATGCTGTCAGATTGGAATTGCTCTTGAATTTTCACTATGTTGTATTTATCAAATGCATCAAAGTATTTGTTCAAGTTACTTTTTACTACTTCATTTAGAGAGTTTATAGACACAATCACTTCGACATCTTCTAGCTTAGAGTCATTAGAAAATTCAACGCTGTATCTATTTTCATACAATAGAAATTTAACTTCATAGCTGTCGTGATCTCCATCTGTTTCTTGATAATACTTTACTTTTTTTGCGTCATTCAAGATAGAGCTAAGTATTTCATTAATCTTGTCAGGGATTTGATCTTCTCGGATGTGCTTTTCCTTCTCTTGCTTTATGCCTTGAGAATAAATTAACGGACTGTACAGGAAAATAAAAATTAAAAGAGATGATCGCATATATATGTAAATGTACTTTTGAACAGGAAGCTGTTCGCTATTCAATACTAATAATTGTTTAGTATCTCTAAAACTCATGATAATACTTTCATTTGTTTTGTGATAAATTGATAAGTTTGATCTAATTCAAAAATTATGAGTAGTCTGTATAGACTTGTATATTCAAGCTTTAGAAATCCAGAATGCGATGACTCTGAAATTAGAAAGATTTTAGAATCGTGTAAGAGGAATAATCCGGGTAGAGAGGTTTCTGGTATTTTGATGCATTCTGATAGTCGATTTATCCAGTACCTAGAAGGAGAGGAGGCGGAGCTTGAAAAACTTTTCACGTTAATTCAAAATGACAAAAGGCATTCTGGGGTTAGTAGAAGGAATTTTGAGGCAATAGATGAACGCATCTTCCCAACTTGGGCTATGGGTTATAAGGACTTATCACATCACGAAATTGATTATTACTCCGATATTTCAGACAATGATAAAGGCGAGTTTAATGAATTGCTCAAAGGGGATCTTGATTTCACAGATTCAGGAATAAGGCTACTACAAGTTTATTTCAAGATGCGTTAGTAAGTTATTCCTTAGACTTAATTAGGTTTTTCGGTATGAATCACGTAATCTTGCGCCAAGTTCATGAAATTACAAATCGTGAGCCTGATAAAAATAGTAAAAGTTACCTCCTGTTCAAGGAGCCTCTCGTTAAGCAATTCATTAAGATTTTACTTCACGTTTTTTCCTGTTTTTGAAGTAAAATATTGTTTAACAAATTCATTCTCTTATTAAAAAAGTAAAATTCTCAAAATCAGTAAGCGCTGATTTTTCTAACACATTGAAACTTCGTGTGTCGGAATATTTCAAAAGCACAAGCAGATTCGGTAATTACCGAATGGTTTTTAAGACCATATTTATGCTGCAATTGTTCTTTACTCCTTTGGCAGTCATTATTCTTCTACCTACTTCCACTGTTCCATTGTTATTTGGATCAACCATTCTTTGCAGTATTGGAATACTAGTGATAGGCATTGATGTCATGCAAGATGCTATTCAAGTTTATTCTCATAGCACCAATCATGAAAACAGTAAAGTAGTTAGTACTGCTGTATCATTCTTACGGCTCTTTTTTATCTGCCGTCATTAAGCACTTTAAAATGCTCCGAAATCTGGGGCGAATGGGATTGCAACGAATCAAAAGCAATTTCAACTAAATAAAAACATATATGAACTATAAAAATAGATCCCGGACAAGACCGTCCGGAAAACGACCTGCCTCTTCTTTAAATCCTGAGTTGCTCGTCAAGAAGTCCACACAAACTACTGTTAAAAAGTATGTCTCAGCAAGGACTTATGAAGAACTTTCATTGCATCCTAATCTTCATAAAAACATTATCGAAAAAGGGTACAAAACACCTACGGAGATTCAGGATAAGTGCATTGAGCAAATCGTACAAGGAAAAAATCTGATTGGTATAGCCGCCACGGGTACCGGAAAAACTGGGGCATTCTTAATCCCTATCATAGAACAAATGCTTCAAAATGATACCATTACTGGATTGGTAGTGGTTCCCACAAGAGAGCTGGCGCAACAAGTCCAAGAAGAATTCAGGTCGCTTACCAAGGGCACAGTGCTGAAATCCGCATGCTTCATTGGAGGCACAAGCGTAGGTAAAGATATGTCTCTGGCTGGACGCAAACAGCACTTAATTGTAGGAACTCCAGGAAGACTAAATGACCTGATAGACCGAAGAGCGCTGAGGATAGACAGCACTTCGGTACTGGTTTTGGACGAGTTTGACAGAATGCTAGATATGGGCTTTATTAAGGACATTCAGAAGTTGACTACCTGTATGCATAGTAGAAAACAAACTATGCTTTTTTCGGCTACTGTAGATCCGTCACAAAAAAGACTGATCGAACAAATCGTCAAGGATCCAGTCCAGGTAAATGTATCAAGCGGTGTGAGATCAAGCGATAACGTAGATCAAAATATCATCCGAACTAATCATAATGAAAACAAATTTGATGTTTTGCTTGACCTTGTTGGTAAGGCTTCATTTGAAAAGGTATTGTTGTTTGCCGAGACTAAGCGAACTGTAGACAAACTAAATAAGCAATTGGTACAATCGGGAATAAAATCGGACGTGATTCATGGCGACAAATCACAAAACTATCGATCACGTGCTATTGAGCTG
>CAYGTD010000017.1:0-25906 GCA_964352725.1 uncultured Roseivirgaceae bacterium | reverse complement strand
AAATAAAATCAATTTTCTATTGGGTCGCTATCCACAGCCTATTGCTAGAAATGCAGAAACATTTTACAGTTTAGTTCCAGCAACTCTCGGTGCAGGAATTCCATCACAGCTATTAGAAAATCGACCAGATATCAGACAAGCTGAGATGGAATTGGAAGCAGCCAAATTGGATGTAAGTGTGGCCAAAGCACAGTTCTATCCTTCATTAGGAATATCTGCTGGTGTAGGCTTTCAGGCATTTAATGCAGGTGATTTATTAAAAACGCCCGAATCATTGCTTTATTCATTAGTGGGGGATGTTACCTCTCCATTGATCAACAGAAATGCTATCAAAGCAATATATTACAATGCAAATTCTAAACAGATTCAAGCTGTCTACAACTATGATCAAACAGTTTTGAATGCTTATATAGAGGTAGCCAATCAGCTGTCTAATATTGGAAATCTCAAAAGCAGCTATGACCTACGAGAGCTGCAAGTTCAGGCGCTAAATCAGTCAATAGAAATTTCAAACAATCTCTTCAGGTCAGCAAGGGCAGACTATATGGAAGTCTTGTTGACACAGCGAGATGCCCTGGAAGCTAGGTTTGATCTGATAGATACCAAAATGGAACAAATGTATGCATGGATCAATGTATATCGTGCACTTGGTGGCGGATGGAAATGGGAAGACAATGGAAATAACTAAATAAGAAATCATGAAGAACGCAGTATATATATTTCTGGGTTTTATGGCCTTTTTCTTTACACTGTATTTTGCTGATAAGTATAATAAACAGCATACACATGCTACCTTGAATGCATCAGCAGAATTACCTGACGAATATCTAATAGATATGGTAGTGGCGCATCAGAGGGAAAATAAGAAAGAATGTCTTTATAAACTTGAAAAGGTCATTGAATCCTTTTGGACACTGGAAAAAGATGTTGATAACGAAGGTGCCCTACTAATGGAAGAAGGAGTCACCCAATTAGAAACATTGCACAAACGACTAACTATTGATTCTGTATCTGACTCAGAAATGAGAGATGTCTATCAAGAATCATTGAGGACGCTAGCACAAATGGAGCTACATGTAGCTGTGAATCAAATGCAGGCTGGTGACATATATCAAGCTAAAGTGGCCTTAAGGTATGTCACTATTCATATTAAAAATTCAATGCTATTCCTCAATAGAGAATTAGATTATAAACAAATAGGCGAATTAAAAAAAGCAAATAAACTAGTAGAACAGCTGATTGTAAATGAAGATCTAACAACAAAAAATTTTCAAACAGCCAGTATCATCAGTCATTTAAATAATACAAATAATTAAATCAAACGATTATGAAAAAACAAATCATACTTATCCTGGTGGCCGTTGTTGTCATATTCACTTTTCTCTATTTCTTTAATAGAACACCAGAAATTGATCAACATCCCTCACTAACTGCATCTGCACAGATGCCTGACTTTTACCTTAAAAATGTAGATCATTATGAAGACGAGGAGCTTCATGAAATGAGTGCTTTCAATCTTGAAAAAGCAATTGAGTCCATTTGGAAATTGGAAAAAGATGTAGATGAGAAAAGCTTCCAAAAATTAGAACGTGAAGTTCTAGTGTTAGAAGAAATTCACAGAAGATTACTTGAAGATTCCATAGATATTGATGAAATGAGATCTGCATTCGAAAAAACGATGAGTAGTCTTGCGCATGCAGAGTTGGAAATAGCAGAAATGTACGCTGAAACAAATCATCTCAATCAGGCCAACATTGCACTAAAATATGCTCGATTGCACATAAAAAACGCCATGCTATTTCATAATCATTATTGGAAAGGCGACTCTGGACAATTAGCCATTGAAAAAAAGGTATTTCAGGAAATGGACAGTCTGCTTAATAATGAATCGGCCTCCCCTGTGGAATACAGTATGGCGATAGACAAGATGATCAAAGAGATTGATGAAATACTTGAAAGATGAAATAGCAAGTCTATAAAAGCCTAACTCAATATAAGATTTATGAAGCCGGGTCAAAAATGATCTGGCTTTTTTCTTATATTTCTTTATATAAAAAAACTAAATGAATAGATTCCCCGTTGTTGCCGAACAAATTCATCTATGAAAAAAATTACTCTTTTTGTTCTTACCCTTCTTTTCACCACTCTCTCATATTCACAAACCTATAATGGAAAGGGTGAGGTCTGGTTCCTGCTATTGAATCACTATAAAATCAATGATCAATGGACGCTGGGAAACGAGCTTCATATCCGCCGATCAGATGGACTTTCAGAAATGAAACAGTTTATTATTCGTCCGTTTGTGGATTTCAAACCGGGAGAAAGTACGGTCTATTCAGCAGGATACTCCTTCATTACCACACATCCTTATGGAGCGTTTCCATTGGATGATGTGAAGCCTGAGCACAATATCTGGGAGCAAGTCACTTTGAATCAGAAACTGGGAAAAACGGCTATCTCTCATCGCTATAGGATGGAGCATCGATTTCAAGGAAATCTCAGAGAAACAAATCCCGAAGAATTTGAGGTCGATGGATATGATTTTAGTCACCGATTTAGATACAGGCTCACCATCAAGCAGCCACTAGTAGAAGACTACTTCTTTAATGGGTTTGATGAATTGTGGGTTTCTATTGAGGATCGTTTCAATTCAGGAAACTTGAGCCAAAACTGGTTGTACCTGGGGGTTGGGAAAAACATTCCCAAAGGCAATGTGCAAATCGCCTATTTGCGACAGCATGCTATTGGGACAAGAATAGAGAAACATCATTCTGTACAGTTTACAGTGCAGTACGATTTCTAAAGTCCAGAATTGATCTTCTCCATTTAAGAATAGATAATTTTTCTTATGTTGTAATAAACCAGCCGTTTCAGGTACTAATGGAATAAACAATCAACATGAAAAAATCAGTCATCAAATTAATCATCGGGAGTTTATTTTCAGCAGCACTTATGATACTGGTCGCGTGGTATTTCGCAGGTCATGAATATTCGGAAATGATGTACAATATCATATTTATCATTGGAGTAACGCAATTTTTACAAAAAAAGACATACTCCCGCTAGGCGGGCATTAAGCTGCATCTTGATTACGTAATATTTTGTCAAAACTTCAGCTTGTTACCTCGTATATTCTCAGTGTCTCATTAAGACATACCTAAATCACACAAAAGCACTATTTACATTCTATCTATTGGAGACCTAAGTTGATCTTCTCCATTTAAGAATAGATAATTTTTCTTATGTTGTAATAAACCAGCCGTTTCAGGTACTAATGGAATAAACAATCAACATGAAAAAATCAGTCATCAAATTAATCATCGGGAGTTTATTTTCAGCAGCACTTATGATACTGGTCGCGTGGTATTTCGCAGGTCATGAATATTCGGAAATGATGTACAATATCATATTTATCATTGGAGTAACGCAATTTTTACATTTCTCCTCGGAGGTTAATAAAGCCAGAAAAGCAATTAACCTAGACAATGTAAAGACGAAATAGTGTATCATCATCATTCAAGTTCCACCTGAGTTCTAATGAGGACATAGTCAACAAAACCAATTTTTTTTTAATAAATTAGAAGTAACCTAGACTTTGTGCGTAAGAGAAAGTGATATTTTCTCAAAGAAACTTTGATAAAGACATAAAAGAATAAATAGCCATGTCAACAACACCAGAACACGATGAAAGAGTAGCCAAACTAACGTTTGCATCCGTCTATCCGCATTACGTCACAAAAGTGAAAAAGAAAGGCAGGACTGAGGAAGAGCTTCATCAAGTGATCGAATGGCTGACTGGCTTTGATTCCGATGATCTAGAAAAGCTGAAAGAAGAAAAAGTGACCTTTAAAACATTCTTTGAAAGAGCCGAACTTAACCCTAATGCAGAGTTGATAAAAGGTGTGATCTGTGGCTATCGAATTGAAGAAATCGAAACACCATTGACGAAACAAGCGAGGTATCTTGATAAACTTATTGACGAGCTGGCTAAAGGCAGAAAGATGGAAAAAATTTTACGAAAAGCGTGAAGCCATCTCCAAGCTTTAATTTAAAAACTCTTACTCCATATGCTACTGATTATTCACTAATCAATCGTCAATACAGGAATCTCGGAACGAAGAGTTAACAACTTAGTAAGTCTTCCTTCTGAGGGCTTGCTTTTGGCAGCATGGTTTCGGGGAAGTATGGCCAATAGATCTATGTTATTCTTTTTGATGTAATCATTAATTCCCAGCTCTACATCTGTATGCCTTGGGAAAGCGTGTCTATAATCAAGTGTTTCCAGGTAATATTCTAGCACACTGTCATTAGTGTCTACCCCTATCGGCTTGTTTTTACTTTCATTTTCGATCGTTAGGATGTGTACCTTAGCGTCAAATTTTCGAGCGATGTAATGTAATACACCCAAGTCATCAGAGTTATCAATTTCTCTTTTTCCAAGTGCTAATGCAATGTTTTTCACAGAAAATGATGTGCTACTTACTGGCACTACTAGCACGGAACAGTCAGCATTCTTCACCAGATTGGAGGTATTCGTAACTGCTACCTCCTCTTCCTCCTCGGATCCTTTAGTGCCCATAATGATCAAATCAAACTCACCATCCTTTTGAACTTTCAAAATGATTTCATTAAGGTCACCTTCCATCATCAACGTCTGGCAGGCTGCCTTGGAACCTTCAATAAACCTTGACTTAAAAGCCTCCAAATTGGATTGCACTTGGGATTGATTTGAGTTATCATCATAAACATGAATCAGGGTGACTTCATTCCCTTTATCCTCACCACAAAATTTTATCGCATAATCCAATGCTGCCTTGCTAGGATCAGAGAAACCAACTGGTATGAGAATTTTATTAATTGCCGCCATAGTCGTGTGTTTTAAACTTCTGAGACTAAGCTAAAAAAAGCCTCCTACAGAAAATTGGAATAATCTCAGGTCTTGAACTGAGTTTTATCAGCTTTATCTTTTAACTACTTTTGCTTCGCAAAGGAATAGCTCTACGCTTGCTTGATCATACTCTTAGCTCCCTTGTAATAGAGTACTGAGCCTACCATCATGAATACATGACTGATGTCTACATGATTAAACCACTTGTCAATCCCAATTTGGAATACAAAAAAAGTAGCTCCAATAGCGCAGGTAAACACGGCTATAAGAATTTGCTTACTACCAAAACTCCGTTCTTTTAGGTAGATAAATCCAGCGAATCCCAATACAACAATAGCCATCCCATATGCAGCATGTGCTAGTACAAATTGGAAATTTAATGTGACCAGTGACAGCACCAAAAAAGTGAGCAATTCAATGACATTCAATCGTGAAAAAAAGATACCAATCTTTGGATCAATGAGTCTTCGGGCATGCTGTATGACAGCTCTTTCCAACAATGCGACAGAAAGCATACTGGTAATCCAGCCGGGGATTTTCATGAAGAATGGGAGATAATGCATCAACGCATGACCCACTACTCCACCAAGAAAAGTAGCCAGACTCATTGACAAAAAGTAGTATTTGAATAAACGATGAACTTCACCCTGATCAGGCATACGTTTCAACTTTACATACGCTACGTAATTTATGATCGCCACTATTACGTCCGTAATGGCCGTTACAGGTGTGTGGAAAATGATTCCAAATAGTTCAATGGAAGGTTGTTCAGGCACCATAATAATGTCTTTCTATTCGTCTGTTTTCAGAACATCATTCATCTTCATAACAGAAATTGTGGTTGAAAGTTAATCAGCACTTTTCAAATCAAGGAAGATCTTTGCTAATTCATCAATTCAATCACTCTTCCCCTATTACTAAAGAATATTTGATTATCAACACGACACTTTAATGGTATAGTCTTTGTATCACAGCTGAAATTAAATTAAGCATATGATCAATAAATTGAGTTTTACTACAATGCTATCCATCGGTTGTTTTACCGTATTTAGCCAGCAAAATATTCAGAGCTATGAGACAGCAATAAGGAACAGTACTCCTACCTATGCTGAATTTTCAAGTAGTGGAGAATATATCGCAGCTGGAGTTTATGGTGCGGTTAGGGTTTGGAAAACAGATTCAAAAGAATACCAAGACTATAAAGCAAAACTAAAAAACGAAACACCTGAATTTATCTCTTTCTCACCTGATAACAAGCAAATAGCAGCCGGCATTTATGGTGCAGTAAGGGTATGGAATATTGATTCAAATCAATATAAAGACTATGAGGTTAAACTGAAAAATGAAACTCCAAGCTATGTTTGTTTTTCACCAAATGGAAAATACTTAGCAGCAGGAATTTATGGAGCTGTAAGAGTGTGGAACTTAGAAAACGATGAGTATATTGACTATGTCACAAAGTTGAAAAATAGCACACCAAAATTCATAACTTTCTCTGCAGATAGCCGATATATTGCTACCGGCCAATATGGAGAAGTGAGAACATGGGAAATAGAGTAAATAAAAGTAAGAGATATTCTTTATCCGAATATCTCTTTGAGCTTCGCTTCCAAACTTGGTCCTCGAAGGTTTTTAGCTATGATTTTTCCCTCGGGATCAATCAGAAATGTGGCAGGTATGGCACCAACATTATACAATCTTGCAGCTTCACTTTGCCAAAATTTTAAATCTGACACATGAATCCAAGGCACGACATCTTGCTCAATCGCTCTTATCCAAGCCTCTCTCGTCTTATCTAATGAAACACCGTAAATTTCAAAATTGCGATCAGAATATTCATTATACATTCTAACTACATTTGGATTCTCTGCGCGACATGGTTTACACCAAGCAGCCCAAAAATCAATCAGCACATAGTTGCCTCGCAACGAACTGAGCTTCACAATTTCTCCATCTGGATTTGCAAGAGCTATTTCGGGAGCCATTTGACCTAAAGCTACATTTCTTCTTGAGTTAACAGTTTTGCCAAGACTAGCTACTAAATAATTTTCTGGTATTTCATTATTCAACTCAGAATACACACTATCTAATAATGAGATATTTTTTTCAGGATCAATCATTTGAATCCCATAAATGGCAGCAAGAGAAGGAGATGCATCTAGTATTAAATCCTTTAATTTCCTCTCTACTCCTGAAGAGTAGTTCATAAGCTCATTATTGATCTGCAAATAAGCCTCTCGATCATTGGTAGCTTGAGCTTGTCTCAATCTTCCTTGAATAAGGGCAGCTTCTTCTCTATAAGATCTTAATAATTCGTCCATTTGATTCATATACTCAGTGTCATATGAACCCGATACTTCATAAAATCCTTCTGGGTCGTTCCCATGAGCATTTATCACCACTTCTTTCTCTTCACCTGTTAAAATCAATTTCACATATTGCAGATCATTAAAATTGATTCGATAAAAAGATGGTTCTTCAATTTTCAGGTGAGATGTGAAACTTCCATTCTCTACATCTAAAGTATCAAGAGATTCTACTCCATTTTCCCCTACTTTTTCTATTCTCACAAATCCATTAGCAGCTAATTGCTCCACTGTTCCTGAAATCTTAACTCCTTCTTGGCTAGACTTCTGCGCGCATTGCACCAAACACACAACCATCAAACACGTAATCCACCATTTCATCTTAGCTATCATAATATATCTATATACTTCTTATTTTATTAATTCTTTACCCAGCCTTAATGCTTCAGCTAGACCTGAAAGTTCCTTTCCTCCTGCAGTCGCATAGAAAGGCTGACCTCCACCACCGCCTTTGATAGCAGCAGCCATTTTGCTAATAATTTCATTTGCATTCATTCCCTCTTTCACCAAATCATCTGCTAGCATAACGGTAAGCATCGGTTTTTGATCAATGTTTGCCGCAATAAGTAAGACTAAATTGTCTACCTCTCTTTTCAGTTCAAATGCCACTTGCTTCATATCATCTGATGAAGGGAACTCTCCTTCGTAGGTAATCAAGTTTTTATCTCCTACTTGTACAATGGATTTAATCAACTGGCTTTTAATTTGACCTGCTTGCTGCTGATTTAGTTTTTCGAGTTTCTTCTGGTATGCTGCATTTTCAGTGACTAATGTTTCGACTGTTTTTTTCAAATCTTTGGGATGTTTCAGCATCTCCTCCAACTCATCCAAAAGACTCAATTTCTTATTGAAGAATTTCTCAGCTTCTATAGATGTAACAGCTTCAATCCTTCTTACTCCAGCAGCAATAGAAGATTCACTTACCACTTTCAGCAAACCAATATTGCCTGTTTGAGAAACATGAGTTCCCCCACATAACTCTACTGAATAGGTAGGATCAAAAGTGATCACTCTAACAAAATCACCATATTTCTCACCAAACAATGCCATTGCACCAAGATCTTTAGCTTCTCCTATTGGCACATTTACTTTTTCATCCAACGATATATTCTCTCTGATCTTCTCATTAGCGATTTGCTCAATCTGTTGTAATTCTTCATCGGTCACTTTAGAAAAGTGTGAAAAATCAAATCGCAAGACTTTATCATTGACTAACGATCCTTTTTGCTGAACATGGTCTCCCAGCACTTGCCTCAAAGCTGCATGTAATAAGTGGGTGGCAGAGTGATTATTCTCAGTCAATTTTCTTCTCCGAGTATTCACCACAGCCTTCACTAAACCTTCTAATGAAGAGGGGAGTTTCTTAGCAAAATGGACGATAAGATCATTCTCTTTTTTAGTATCTACAATTTCAATCCTTTCCTCTCCAATTTGGAGGTATCCCGTATCTCCAACCTGGCCTCCACTCTCGGCATAAAATGGTGTTTCTTCCAATACGATTTGATATTGCTTCTTATCTTTTTGAGAGACTTCTCTATATCGAAGAATTCTTGTATCTGCTTTTAAATGATGGTAACCCACAAATTGCGAATCATCTCCTTCTCCTACCACTGTCCAATCTCCAGTAGTTTGTTTTCCAACACTCTTGGATCTGTTCTTCTGCACTTCCATTTCCTTGGCAAAGCCAGCTTCATCCACTTGCATGGCATTCTCACGAGCGATCAATGCTGTTAGATCCAAAGGAAAACCATACGTGTCATAAAGTTCAAAAGCTACAGACCCTTCAATTTTCTTACTCCCTGAAGAAGTAATACTATCCAGCTTCTTTAGCCCGTTATCGAGCGTTCTCAGAAATGAAATTTCCTCTTCCTTTATCACCTTAGCTATAAAGTCTTTCTGCTGTACCAATTCTGAAAAGACCCCATCAAACTGATCTGTAAGAATAGGCAACATTTCATTCAAGAAAGGCTCTTTAAAATCCAAGAACGTATATCCATATCTTACAGCACGCCTTAGAATTCTTCGGATAACATAACCTGCTTTATTATTACTCGGTAACTGTCCATCGGCGATTGTAAACGCAATAGCTCTAATATGATCAGAGATTACTCGTATGGCTATATCAGTCTTTTCATCATTTCCATACGTGACATCAGCACGCTTTGCTACCCATTGGATGAGTGGCTGGAAAACATCCGTATCGTAGTTGGATTGCTTTTTCTGAATAGCCATTGCCAGACGCTCAAAACCCATTCCTGTATCTACATGTTTTGCTGGTAAGTTTTCAAGTTTACCATTTGCCAAACGATTGAATTGAATAAATACTAAATTCCAAACCTCTACTACCTGAGGATGATCCATATTCACCAAATCCTTTCCCGGAATCCTATCTACCTCCTCTTGGGTTCTTAAATCAATATGAAGTTCAGAACAAGGGCCGCATGGACCAGATTCTCCCATTTCCCAAAAATTATCCTTTTTTGATCCATTGAGTACTCTTTCCTCAGGAAGAAACTGCATCCATATGTCTCTTGCTTCAGTATCTTGATCTAAGTTTTCACTTGAATCACCTTCAAAAATGGTCGCATAAAATCGATCCTTTGGTAATTCGAATTTATCTGTAAGTAATTCCCATGCCCACTCTATAGCCTCTTTTTTGAAATAATCTCCAAATGACCAGTTTCCGAGCATTTCAAACATAGTATGATGGTAGGTGTCATGTCCCACCTCCTCTAAGTCATTGTGCTTACCAGAAACTCGAAGGCATTTCTGAGTATCTGATACTCTTTTGTTCTCCGCTACTTTATTTCCTAAGAAGTAATCTTTAAACTGATTCATCCCTGCGTTCGTAAACATGAGGGTAGGATCATTTTGCACTACTATCGGAGCTGATGAGACTACTTTGTGGGACTTGCTTTCAAAAAATTCAAGGAAGGTTTTCCTTATTAACTTAGCATCCATTGGAGAGAAGAATAAATTAGAATGTTAATGTAAAATCTTGCAATTATGAAAAAATCTTAATTATCTGTAATTTCGCATCAAGTAATTTGTAAATAGAGCGAACAGAATTGTTACAAAATTACCACATTTACCCTATCAACCCATGGCTAAAATTAAGTACTATTATGACACTGAATCCTGCCGATATGAAAGGATAAAAGTCTCCTCATGGGACATTTTCTTTAATTTATTGGGATTTCTTGTTGTTTCCACCTTCATTGGATTAGGTATTTTCTTTGCTACCGACCATTATCTTGAGTCTCCAGCTAAAGCTGAACTAAGAAAAGAAAATGAAGAATTACGACTCTACTACGATCTTCTCGAGCAAGACATGCAAGCAACAACTGACATGCTGTCCGTTCTTCAAGAGAGAGATGATGATATTTATAGAGTTCTTTTCGGGGTAGAACCAATCCCTGATGAAATTAGATCTGCAGGTATAGGGGGATCAAATAGATATCGAGAGTTACTGGAAAAGGGTCTTCAACGTGAAGAGTTAATTTTGTCAAACTTGAAAAAGATTGATGAAATGAAGAAGCAGATGTACATTCAAACAAAATCATATGATGAGATTGTGAAAATGGCATCTACCAAGGAAGAAAGAATGGCGAGTTTGCCTGCTATCCAACCAATTTCTAATAAAGAATTAAAACGTCTTGCATCTGGCTTTGGTTATAGAATTCACCCTATCTACAAAGTGAAAAAAATGCATGAGGGCACTGACTTTTCAATAAAAACTGGAACTCCAGTTTATGCAACAGGTGATGGTGTAATTAAATGGACCAGAACCAGCTTCAGTGGGTATGGTAAGCAGATAGAAATTGATCATGGGTTTGGATTTGTTACCAAGTATGCACACTTGAATGAATTTGTGGTGAAAAAGGGTCAGAGAGTAAAAAGAGGTGAATTAATTGCCTACTCTGGAAATACTGGTGGATCTACAGCACCACATTTGCATTATGAAGTAATCAAAAATGGAAAAAAAGTAAATCCTGTTAACTTCTTCTATCAAGATGTTTCTGATGAGGAATACACAGAGATACTAAGACTCTCGAGCATTGAAAATCAATCTTTAGGAGAGTACTAGAAAAAGAAATAATATTAAAAATGAAAGCGATTCTGTTTAGGATCGCTTTTTTTATTTGCTTTGAAATATGAAGTTCAAACAACTCATCATTGTTCCAATCCTAGTAGTCGCTTGCAAGACTCAAAAGCCAGTAACTGATAATTCAACTCAAACTCCAATAATTGATTCTGTACAGGTGCAAATAGATTCAGTTTACTTGATAACCCAGAGAGGAGATACTCTTTCAGAACTTGATCAAGAAGTTGATATTTCTACTAAAAGGCTCCTGCCAGATACCGTGACTTTAATCGCCGTGGGAGACATCATGATGGGCACCAATTTTCCCAATACTTCTTATTTACCCAGAGATGAGGGAGGATTTTTATGGGATGATGTTAGAGGTGTTTTGCAAAAAGCAGATATCACTTTTGGTAACTTAGAAGGAACCATCTTGGATGAGGGAGGTGAACAAAAAGAATGCAATAACCCTAAACTTTGCTATTTATTTCGCTCTCCAGAATATTTAGCAGGAAATTTCAAAGAAGTCGGTTTCGATCTAATGAGCGTAGCAAATAATCACGCAAATGATTTTGGCACTGTTGGTAGACTAAATACACAACGGGTTTTAGATTCAATAGGCATAGCTCATGCAGGATCCATTGATCAACCATACACCATTCAAAAAATTGGCCATTTGAAAATTGGATTTTGTGCCTTTGCTCCCAATAGAGGTACAATGAGCATTCATCAATCAGAAAATATAAAAGCAACGCTTCTCCATCTGGATTCGCTTAGCGACATTGTTGTCGCTTCATTTCATGCAGGAGCAGAAGGATCAAAACATCAGCACGTAACTCGAAAAAGGGAAATTTACTATGGAGAAGATCGAGGCAATGTTTATGAGCTAGCGCACTTCATGATCGACAATGGAGCCGATGTAGTCCTTGGACATGGGCCTCACATTGTGAGAGCAATTGAGGTTTATCAAAATAAAATGATCGCCTATAGTTTAGGTAATTTCTTGACCTATGGACGGTTTAATTTAAGAGGATTAGCAGGAGAAGCGCCCATTCTTGAGCTGAAAATAAATGCCTCAGGAGAATTTATTTCGGGTAAAATTCATGCCTTTCGACAGAGTTATACATTGGGACCAAGAAAAGATGCTGATCTTTCTACGATAAAAACAATTCAAGGATTATCTTTGGATGACTTCCCTGAAAATCCTGTTAAAATTGATTCTTTGGGAAATATCAATTATCATAAGTAAAAGCCTACTCACCCACTGTGCCCTACAAGGAAAAAGAAATAGAGAAAAAATACTACACCATCGGAGAAGTTGCCGATGAATTGGGTGTAGCCACTTCTCTTATACGCTTTTGGGAAGGTGAATTTGATAACATCAAGCCTAAGAAAAATCGAAAAGGCAATAGGCAATTCACAAAAGACGATCTTCAAAACGTCAAGTTGATTTACCATCTGGTAAAAGAAAAGGGTTATACACTTCAGGGAGCGAGAGACTTTATATCCAATGGTGGAGAAGCTGCTTCTGATAAAATGGAGATGATCCAGTCCCTGAAAAGTATCCGTAAGTTTCTTATAGAGCTTAAGCAAGAACTTCCATAATTTATGACGGACGAGTTAGTTTCACAAGTTGCCCTTGAATTAGTTTCTGGAATTGGCAATAGAGGTGTGAAGCAACTTATTAGCTATTGTGGATCAGCTTCAGAAATTTTTAAATCTCCTAAAAGTAAACTCTTAAAAATACCAGGTGTAGGTGAAAAAATGGCCTCATCGATTAAAAGCGCTTCTCCTTTTAAAGAAGCAGAAGTGATTATTGAATCAAGCAATAAAATTGGCGCTCAAATTCTTCATTATACTAACAAAAAATATCCTCAACGATTAAAATTGGTGCCTGATGCACCAAGCTTACTTTACGTAAAAGGAAGTGGAGATTTAAATCCTACACGATCAATCGCCGTTGTAGGAACCAGAAAAGCCACCGAATACGGAAAAGCCATTACTGATAAAATTGTTGCAGATTTATCGGAACTTAATGTCACTATCATCAGTGGGTTAGCCTACGGGATTGACATCCAGGCCCAAAGAGCTTGCCTAAAAAATAACATTCCCACTTTTGCTGTTCTTGCTGGCGGACTGGATCGTATATATCCATCTGTCCACAAGAAATATGCAGAGGAAATGCAGGAACAAGGCGGTATCATTACCGAAAGTATTCCCGGTACAAAGCCCGATCCACACTTATTTCCAGCAAGAAATAGGATCATCGCAGGAATGACAGATGCTACTATAGTAGTGGAAGCGGCAGAAAGAGGCGGAGCACTCATTACCGCTAATATTGCAGACTCCTATGATAGAGTCGTTTTTGCTGTACCCGGAGACGTTGGACATACTTATTCGGCAGGAACAAATAAACTAATAGCTACTCAAAGAGCATTAATATACACTGGAGTTAAAGATATCATGTATCACCTCAACTGGGAAGAAGGGGAAGGATCAAACACTAAAAAACTAATAGCGCTCCCTGAAATGAGTGATAATGAAAGTGTTATTTATCAATTACTGATAGATAATAATGGCCCTTTGGAAATTGATCTGATATCTTTAAAGTCTCAGATTCCAATCAATCAAGTAGCTTCCATTCTGCTCTCTCTTGAATTCAATAACTTAGTGAAAAGCCTTCCTGGCAAGAAGTATGGCTTAATCAATTAAAAAAATTGCTGGCCAAGTTCATTCCTTTTTCAAACTCTTTCATATCAAGCCCAGTATCTACATTTTCGGATTTTAAATAATCAAGAATTCGTTCTGTAGCCATGTTGCCTGTTAGGTCATCTTTGGCCATAGGGCAGCCACCAAAGCCCATAATAGCTCCATCTATTCTCCGACAGCCAGACTGATAAGCTGCCTCTACTTTTTCTCTAGTAGTTTCTGGTGTGGTGTGAAGATGGGCACCTACCTCAATATGAGGAAACTTAGGAATGATGGTCTCAAAAAGGGTGGATATGTTTTTTGGATTGGAAACGCCAATTGTATCTGCCAATGAAATGACTGAAACTTCCATTTTATCTAATCGATCTACAAATTCTTCTACATAATCCATTTCATAAGGATCTCCGTACGGATTGCCAAAACCCATTGATAAATAAACAACAAGCGTTTTTTCAGCATCTTCAGATAGTTCTTGAATCTCGGCAAGATCATTGAATGCATCATCAATAGAGCGATTGGTATTTCTCTGCTGGAAGGTCTCTGAAAGAGATAAAGGATAACCCAAATAATTAATTTCATCAAATTGAGATGCGTCTTTAGCTCCCCTCACATTGGCAATGATTGCCAAGAGTTTTGATTTTGTGGTCGCCAAGTCCAAACCAGAAAGAACCTCCGATGTATCTCTCATTTGAGGAATTGCTTTGGGAGAAACAAAACTCCCAAAATCAATGGTATCAAAGCCTACCTTTAAAAGTTGATTTATATATTCAATTTTAGTCGCTGTGGGAATAAAATCATGCAGACCTTGCATGGCATCTCTGGGGCATTCAATTATTTTCATATGAACTGTAAAACTAGAAAAACTCTTTGGCTATTCTTTGAATAGCATCGGACTTACCCATGCTATAGAAATGAAGGACAGGAACTCCTGCATCAATCAGTTCTCTACTCTGCTGTATCCCCCACTCTATTCCCAATTCTTTCACCTCTGTATTATCCTTGCATTTAGAAATAGCTTGTTCCAAATCCTCCGGCAGATCAATCTTGAAAATTTTTGGAAGGATGGTTAGGTGATTTTTTGTAGCTACAGGCTTTATCCCTGGGATAATCGGGATGTTAATTCCCATAGCCCTACAATCATCTACAAACTTGAAGTAGACTTTATTATCGAAAAACATTTGTGTAACGACGTATTCAGCACCTAAATCCACTTTTTTCTTTAGCCATTTCAAATCAAAATTCATATTAGGTGCTTCAAAATGTTTTTCAGGATAACCTGCCACACCAATACAGAAACTACTTGGTATAGCATTACCTAATTCTTCCTCTAGGTAATTGCCCTTATTCATTTCTGAAATTTGCTCTACTAAATCAGAAGCATACGCATTCCCATCCGTTTCTGGCACAAACTGAGGTTCTGACTTGATACTATCTCCTCGCAGGGCGAGCACATTATCAATACCTAAGAAGTTCAAATCTATCAATGCATTTTCCGTCTCCTCTTTAGAGAATCCACCACATATGATATGTGGAACAGCATCTATCTTGTAGTGGTTTTGAATAGCAGCACAAATACCCACCGTTCCAGGTCGCTTTTTTATGCTCTTTTTTTCCAAAAGTCCATTTTCCCTCTCCTTATAAACATACTCTTCCCTGTGATAAGTCACATCAATAAATGGTGGCTTAAACTCCATTAATGGATCTATTTGATCAAAGAGATTATTGATGCTATCTCCTTTTTTTGGAGGAATAATTTCCAAAGAAAAAAGTGTGTTATTTGCTTTAGCTATATGTTCTGTTATTTTCATTTTACCTCATAACTTAAATTAGGAGCGAGCCATTTTTCAACCTCCGCAACGCTTATTTGTTTTCGCTTGGCATAATCCTCTATTTGGTCTTTCGCTATTTTACCCAATCCAAAGTACTTTGAAGCTGGATGAGAAAAGTAGAAACCGCTAACTGAAGAAGCAGGATACATGGCATAAGATTCTGTTAATTCAATCCCAGTATTTTTTTCCACATCTAGTAGGTCAAAAAGTAGTCTTTTCTCTGTGTGGTCAGGGCACGCAGGATAGCCTGGCGCAGGTCTTATCCCTTGATACTTTTCTTTTATTAATTCTTCATTTGCCAAAGTTTCATTTTTTGCATAGCCCCATAGTTCTCTTCTTACTTTGGCGTGCAGCAATTCAGCAAAAGCTTCTGCTAATCTATCCGCCAATGCTTTAACCATGATCTCCTTGTAATCATCATGATCTTTCTTATGCTGTTCTATCAATTTCTCAATACCAATACCTGCTGTTACAGCGAAACCACCCATATAATCATCATCAGGTGCAATAAAGTCTGCTAGCGAACTATTTGGAATACTAGGTGCTTTCTTTCCTTGCTGCCTTAGAAAATGAAACTGTGTCTTTAATGAGCCATCATCATCAAAGATTACCACATCATCTCCAGTTGACTTGGCTGGGAAAAGTCCAACAACTGCTCTTGCTTCTAGTTGCTTATTCTCAATGATTTCATCCAGCATCAATTGGGCATCTTCAAAGAGTTTCTTAGCTTCAGACCCTACCGTGGGATTTTCAAAAATGGCTGGGTACTTTCCTTTCAACATCCAAGTGGAGAAGAAGGGTGTCCAATCGATAAACTTTCTAATCTCGGACAAGTCGTAATTACTGAAAGAAGTAATACCCAATTTGTTTGGCTTTACCCTTTTTGATTCTTCCCAGTCTATCGATATTTTATTCTTTTGTGAAGCTGAAAAGGGTATGTAATTCTTTGCTTCTGTCCTAGTCGCATGCCCGTCTGCGAGTTCCTTATATTCTTCCTTTATTGCGTTACTAAAGTCTGCTGCTTTACTACTTAGCAAATTTGTAGAGACTCCAACACTTTTCGAAGCATCCAATACATGGATTACAGGATGATCATACTTAGGTGCAATTTTTACGGCCGTATGAATCCTAGAAGTAGTTGCTCCACCAATAAGCAGTGGAATTGTCATATTTCTCCGGGTCATTTCATTCGCGACATTGACCATTTCATCTAATGAGGGAGTAATCAATCCACTCAGTCCAATGATATCTGCTTCGATCTCAATAGCCCGATCTAGAATTTTTTCAGCCGGAACCATGACACCCATATCCTCAATGTCGAAATTATTGCACGCCATCACCACTCCCACAATATTTTTCCCAATATCATGTACATCTCCCTTTACCGTAGCTAATAGAATCTTTCCTTTCTTACTTCCTGCTGCTTTTTCTTTTTCCAAATAAGGAGTTAAATAAGCTACAGATTTTTTCATCACACGAGCACTTTTCACTACTTGTGGTAAAAACATTTTTCCACTCCCAAATAAGTCACCCACGACATTCATACCATCCATTAATGGCCCTTCTATTACTTTTAACGGACTATCATACTTTGATCTAGCCTCTTCAGTATCTTCATCAATAAAATCTACAATCCCCTTTACTAAGGCATGGGATAATCGCTCTTCTACTGAAGTATTTCTCCAGCTTAAATCTTCGATTTTTTGTTTACCAATTCCTTTTACATTTTCAGCAAAAGCCAATAATCTTTCTGTGGAATCAGCTCTTCGATTCAATAAGACATCCTCTACATGCTCTAAAAGATCTTTAGGGATTTCATCGTACACTTCAATCATTCCCGCATTCACAATCCCCATATCCATACCTGATTGAATTCCATGATACAGAAAAGAAGAATGCATGGCCTCCCGCACTATATTGTTTCCTCGAAAGGAAAATGAGACATTGCTCACTCCTCCGCTCACTTTCGCTCCGGGCAAGTTTTCCTTAATCCATTTCGTAGCTTCGAAAAAATCAACTGCGTTGTTATTGTGCTCCTCAATACCAGTTGCTACTGGAAATATATTGGGATCGAATATGATGTCTTGAGGTGGAAATTGAACTTCATTCACAAGAATTCGATAACTCCGCTCACAAATTTCAATTCTTCTTTCAAAACTATCTGCCTGACCATCTTCATCAAAAGCCATCACAACAACTGCAGCTCCATATCTTTTGACTTTTGAAGCCTGTTCGATAAACTCAACTTCGCCTCCCTTTAAACTAATGGAATTGACAACCCCTTTTCCTTGAACACACTGAAGACCAGCCTCTATTATTTCCCATTTAGAAGAATCAACCATGATAGGGATTCGGGCAATCTCAGGTTCTGAAGCGATCAAATGCAGAAACTTTATCATAGCTGCTTTGCCATCCAGCATCCCTTCGTCCATGTTCACATCTAGAATCTGAGCCCCACCACGCACTTGATCTAGCGCTACTTCCAATGCTTCATCATACTTATTTTCAAGTATAAGACGAGCGAATCGCTTTGATCCTGTCACGTTGGTCCGTTCTCCAATGTTGACGAAGTTGGATTCGGGAGTAACTATGAGGGGTTCAAGGCCGGATAGGAATAACGGTTTCATAAAAGTAACCCCTCCTTTCTAGGTTCATATTCTGAAGCTAACATGGCTATTGCTTTAATATGCTCCGGCGTAGTTCCACAGCAACCACCAATGATATTTACAAGACCATCCTCTAAAAATTCCTTAATCTGATCAGCCATCATTTCAGGTGTTTCATCATACTGCCCAAATTCATTTGGAAGACCTGCATTGGGATGTGCACTTACGAAAAAATCTGATTTATCGGCTAAAATTTTCAAATAAGGTCTAAGCTGCTTTGCGCCTAAAGCACAGTTTAGTCCAACACTTATTAGATTCATGTGTGAAATGGAAATTAGAAATGCTTCTGTTGTTTGTCCTGAAAGTGTACGTCCCGATGCATCGGTAATGGTTCCAGAAACCATTACTGGAATATTCAACTTTCGTTCCTCCTTAACTTCCTCAATAGCGAAAAGAGCCGCTTTTGCATTCAATGTATCAAAAACTGTTTCTACTAAAAGCACATCAACACCTCCATCAATTAGTGCTTCTGCTTGCTGTTTGTATGCAACCCTTAAGTCATCGAAAGTAACTGCTCTAAATCCAGGGTCATTTACATCTGGAGATAAAGACGCGGTTCTATTTGTTGGCCCCATGGCACCAGCAACAAATCGAGGTTTATCAGGTTCATTTTTAGTAAATTCATCTGCCGCTTCTTTAGCAATTTTTGCTGATTCAAAATTGAGTTGGTAAACCCAATCTTCTAAACCATAATCTGCTTGAGCGATGGTAGTTCCAGAAAATGTATTGGTTTCAGCAATATCTGCACCAGCAGCAAAATACTGAGTATGAATATCTTTGATAATATCAGGACGTGTGATAGACAAAAGGTCATTGTTCCCTTTCAAGGAATTAGAATGATCCTTTAGCTTATCATTTCTAAAATCTTCTTCTTCTAGTGGATGACGTTGAATCATGGTGCCCATAGCACCATCTAGCACTAAAATTCTTTCCTTTAATATTTCTGAGAGTTGTTTCATTCTCTGGTCTTAGTTTGTGACTTATCAGAGAAAGTTCCGGTTTGGAATTGGTCTCATCTTTTCTTCTGCCATTTAGAAGAAGGGAGTTAGCACCGAACACCATTTGGCAAGGTTGCTAAGACTTCATAGGGCCCAATCCCTCAGTCTTTCTTGATAAGTGATGCAAAGATATTCGAATTTTGTTCTTAGCAAACTCTACCTTTACCAAGTATGAAATTAGCAGCGATTGACATAGGATCTAATGCAGTAAGACTACAAATCACAAAGGTCATTGAATTTGAAAAAGTAATCACCTTTAAAAAGTTGGAATACGTTCGTTTTCCTCTACGATTGGGACATGATGTTTTTTCTACTGGAAGAATAAGTGAGTTTAATCAAGATAGGTTCTATAAACTCATGACGGCATATAAGAATTTATTAGATCTTTATGAGGTCAATGCATTTTACGGATGTGCCACATCAGCAATGAGAGAGTCTGAAAATGGGCAAGAAATTTTGGATAAAGTAAATGCTGAATTAGCGCTACCTATTAGCATCATCAGCGGCGATCAAGAGGCAGAAATTATTAATAACGTAATTCTGCTATCGTTGGACAATGACCATTACATTCATATAGATGTGGGCGGAGGAAGCACCGAACTAAACGTATATGAGAATCATGAAAAACTATACTCTCGTTCATTCAAACTTGGATCTGTTCGAAGTTTGGAGGGAAGAGACCGTCCTGAAGATTGGGAAGAAATGAGGCAATGGGTAAAAACATATGCATTTAAAAAAGGGGCGAAAATAAGGGCCATTGGGACGGGCGGAAATATCAATAAACTGTTTGATCTTTCAACAGCAGCAAAAAAAACACGAAAAATGAGTTTGGATACGCTTGTGCGGATTCAGGATATTTTGAAAAACATGACGCTAGATGATCGCATCAACAAACTTCAGTTGAATCCCGATAGAGCTGATGTCATTGTTCCAGCATCTGACATTTATACGGAAGTAATGAAAGTTGCGAAAGCCAAGACTATTGTAGTTCCAGATGTGGGGCTAAAGGATGGTATCAATTATCATTTATATCAGATGCATCATCCTTCTAGTGATAAAATATTTGTCAAGAATTAAGCTTGTTAATCTGTTGCTTACATACTTTGGTATCAATAAATATCAGAATTTAATCAGGCTACATAGCTTTGCATTCTAAAATTATATCTTTCAATAAACACTACTCACGTGAATATCTATCTCGACACCAATGAAAAGTTGACTGATTTTATAAAGGTGAATGTCCTTGTCAATCAAGGCAATCCAAATTATATCCGTCCACTTGATAAAGATATTCGCGGCGTTTTTGATCCGAAAAAGAATAAGACCTTCCGAAACGGCAAAATATGCCGATGGCTATTAAAAGATGATTCGGAAAATTTAATAGGAAGAATTGCTGCTTTTACAAACTCTAAATACAAGAACAAGGGTGACAAAGTAAAGCCAGGCGGAGTAGGTTTTTTCGATTGCATCGATAATCAAGAAGCTGCTAACCTGCTCTTGAATACAGCTAAAGAATGGCTAGAGGCAGAGGGTATGGAAGCCATGGACGGCCCAATCAATTTTGGAGAAAGAGATCGATGGTGGGGGCTATTGGTTGATGGCTTTCATGAGCCTCCATATACGCTAAATTATAATCCACCCTATTATCAACAGCTTTTTGAAAACTACGGGTTTCAGCCTTTTTATAATCAGATTTGTTGGAGTATGGTGCTTTCTGACGACTCTCAATTGAGTCCTAAGTTTTACAAGGCACATCAAACTTTCGCTGAAAATCCTGATTTTGAGGCAAGGCATTTCAAGAAAAACGAATTAGAAAAATTCGCTAAAGATTTTTGTACAGTTTACAACGGCGCATGGGCGGGTCATTCAGGCAATAAGGCTATGGCAGAACCTATCGCTGTGAAGCTGTTCAAATCAATGAAACCCATCATAGATGAAAAGCTAGTTTGGTTTGTTTATCATAAAAATGAGCCAGTTGCCATGTGGCTCAACTTGCCCGATATTAACCAAATTGTAAAACACCTAAACGGTCAATTCAATCTTATCGCAAAAATCAAATTTTTGATTTTGAAAATGAGAAAAGTCTGTAATAAGATGGTTGGTATTGTCTTCGGTATAGTGCCAGAACATCAAAGCACGGGAATTGACTACTTTATGATTGTAGAGGGTGAAAAAGTGATCAAAAGTGACACGAGGTATAGAGACTTGGAACTTCAGTGGCAAGGAGATTTCAATCCTAAAATTTTGAACATTTCTAAAAATTTAGATGCTGAAATATCAAGAACGCTAACCACCTATAGGTACATATTTGATCAAACTATTCCTGTCGTAAGACATCCGATTTTATAATATCAAATAACACGTTCCTCTTCTAGCATTTTCCTTATTTGCTCATGCTGCGTCCAAAAATTATCGATAATCGTTTTTAGTGTTTTCTTAAAATCTGGATGCTCTGATAGTTTAAGAATGACAGGATCCTTATCCAGAAATAAGATAATCCAGTATTGATAATCGCGCTGTTTTGTGAAAGCGTTAAAAAACTGCGCCCCTTTTTCAATCTCCCCTTTTGCTGCATAATATGATGCTAGATACAGGTCTTTGTAAATCGTTTGATCATTTATAGCGAATGTTAAGAACTTCTCATAAAATTGCTCAGCTTCTGCATCACTACCCAGCTGGTCTAGCACAAACGCGATATTAATATCTATTGAATTATAGATATCTAACCCCCACATTTGCTTTAAAGTAAGGAATTTCTTGTAGTAATACCAGGCTTCCTCATAGTCCTGCATTGTATAACACACCTTGGCCACTTCCTGAATGATGTCTATCCTGGAAGTATCTTTTGCCAGTAAGACAATGAGTTCCTCTTTTGCTCTCTTCAAATCAAAATTCTGTGCTTGTTTAATATAGATATGCAAATATTCCGCAAAGGAATTTTGAGTATTGTAACTGAGTGACTTAAGCACGTATTCTTCTGCCTCCTTAATAAACCCTGTTTGTGCCAATGCATTACTTAAATGCAGGTATGAAAAACTTGCTGTTGTGGAATCTTGTTTAGAAACTGCAGCGCGAATCCCTTGCAATGCATGCTTCAGATACTTCTCCGTATTTGGTAGGTAATTGGCATAAATATCAGAAAGGTAGTTGTGTACTCTACCTGCGTTTGGACTATATGTCAAGACTTTTTCAAAATAATCAGCTGCCAATTCGTATTGACCATCTTGTTGATAAAATAACGCTTTTGCGACCAGGCTTTCTGGCAATTCTGCATCCAATAAAAGTGCTTTATCTGAATAGGTATTGATTTCCAATCCATATTCTCTGTTTGCTTGGAAAATCTCTAAGTAGTAATAGGAAATAGCAATGTAAGCATATGGCTGAGCAAATTGTACATCCTCTTCTATTGCTTTCTGGAAATTTTCAATAGACTTCAATAAAGCGGAATCTCCATCTGCATTGATCAATAAATCAGATCCTTTAAGAAAGTAATCATACGCCACCAGATTATCCGTGGGTATCTTCTCAATCAATCGTTGTTCATTAGGAGTTATTATCGCTTGAATTTTTCCCGCGATATCTTTAGCTACCTCTGCTTGCAATTTGAAGATATCTTTAGCTTCTCTTTCGTATTGCTGTGACCATATATGTCGATCATTTCGTCCATCAATCAGCTGAATAGTGAGTAGGATTTGATTTCCAACCTTTTGACCGCTTCCCTCTACGAAATAATTGACTTCTAACTCTTCTGACAGCTCTCGAATCGTTTTATTTACGTCTCGATACTTTTCTACAGAAGTTCTACTTGTCACTTCTAAATCTTCTATTCTCTGGAGGTTATCTAAAATGGCCTCCATTAATCCATTGACTATATGTGCATTAGAAGAATCGTCACTATCATTTTTAAATGGCAATACAGCAATGGTCTTGTCCATAGGGAGCACATCAATTTCCTTAGATAAATATTGAAACAGAATAAGAACAATAATCATACAACCAAGAACAAACAATCCTACTATGGTCATTTTACGGATATATTCTGAAGCAATTTTTGGTGATATCTCAACAGAAGATGTCTCCTCAACTTCTCTCTCTTTCTCTCCAGGCGTACGTCCAAATTCCTCTCTGAAGCATTTAGTGAAATAGGATGTGCTATTGAATCCAACTTTATATGCAATCTCAGAAACAGTAAGATCACCTCCCTTCAACATCCCCTTCGCATGATGCAGTCGAATTTGACGGATATAGACACTTACTGAGACACCCGCTTGAGCTTTCACTTTTCTAAGCAGATTGGATCTACTCATGTTAAGCTGACTCGCCAAATCAGGCACTTCAAAATGCTCATCTGCAAGATTCTCCTCGATTATCACAATAACCTTTTGTAGAAATGTATTAGTTGGATGAAGAAAATCCGCCATAGAGTAGATAATTAAGCTGATGCAATGATCGTCAATTTACCACCTATCAGCAATGTTTATTAGCGCTCTTGCATCATAGTTTATAGTGCTGAGTCATAATTACAAGAGAAGATGCATGATTCATAGATCTCGATTCATATCTACTAACAATCACTTTCATTGTTGTCTGACCTTTGCTTTATCAAACAAAATACAAAACAATGAAAAACTTTAGAATGAAATCAAAACTGAATTATGTCATCTTACTAAGCGTAGTATTTGCTATTACATCCTGTGATTCGAAAGGACAGAAAACTAAAAATGAATCAGAGAGTATGGCTCCAAAAATGTCGATTCATGAAGCAGCATTTATGGGGAATGTGGAGATGATGAAGGCACACATAAATGCAAAATCTGATTTGAATGAAAAGGATGCCTATGGATCTGCTCCATTAACCATTGTCAGTATTTTCAACAAACCAGATATAGCTAAGTTATTGATTGATGCAGGTGCTAATATTAATGTGAAAAGTGGAGACGGCTCTACCCCACTACATTCTGCAGCTTTTTTCTGTCGAACAGAAATAGTAAAAATGCTTTTAGAGAAAGGGGCTGATACATCAATCAGAAACAATTACGGATCTACTGCATTAGAATCCATTTCCGCTCCATTTGCTGATGTGAAAGGCTTTTATGATCAAATGAGTACTAGTTTAGGACCATTAGGATTAAAGCTTGATTACAAGCAAATTGAAGCTACCCGTCCAGTTATTGCTGAGATGATTGAGGCTAATAACAAATAGAATTTTCCGGCCAAAATCTAAAAGCGTCATTCTGAAATTCTCAGTTATAGATTCTGAAATGCTAGTCTGCTTCTAGCAGGAATTCAGAATGACCGCTTGATTTTTCGAAATTTCAAAAAAAACAAAACATGATCACAGAAAGAAGATATGATATTGACTGGTTGAGAGTAATCGCTATTGGGCTATTACTGATCTATCATATAGCTATTGGCTTTCAGCCTTGGGGAGTATTCATTGGATTTATCCAAAATAACGATCCTTTAGAGTCTATTTGGATTCCCATGTCTTTACTTAACATTTGGAGAATTCCGTTGCTGTTTTTTGTCTCAGGAATGGGTGTCTGGTTTGCAATTCAAAGAAGGGATTGGAAGCAACTTTTATTCGAACGAACAAGACGAATTTTAATTCCTTTCCTATTCGGAATGGCGGCTATTGTTCCTCTTCATGTTTTGCTTTGGCAACAATACTATAGCCAAGATTTATCATATAGTTTCAGCCCCGCTCATCTTTGGTTTTTAGGAAATATCTTCATCTATATACTTGTTCTTTCCCCTGTGTTTTTCTACTTAAAAAAGAACGAAAAAGGAAGAATAGGAATATTTGTTAAAAAGCTAATTGGTGGTCCATTTGGATTATTAACTATTACCATACTGATGGTATTAGAAGCAGAGATCATAAAACCAGAAAGCTTTGAACTCTATGCATTGACAGGACATGGATTTATCTTAGGCTTCATTGCATTTTTTTCTGGCTTTTGCTGCGTGTATAGCGGACAAAAATTCTGGGAGGAAGTAACAAAAAGAAAGTGGGCATTACTTATCACTGCTTCCATCCTAAATTTTACAAGACTTTTCTTTTTTGAATTGAGATCACCTGATTATTTGATGGCTGTAGAATCAGCTAATTGGATTTTTACAATGTTTGGATTTGGGTATAAGTATCTAAACAAACCAAGCAAAGCATTGATCTATTTGAGTCAGGCGGTATACCCCGTTTATATTATTCACATGGTTTTCCTGTATCTCGGCTCCTATTATCTGTTCACACTTGAAATTGATCACATAGCTAAATTCATTATTCTAAACATTTTCACACTTGCTGGATGCTTTATCTTTTATGAATTTGTGATAAGGAGGGTGGGGTTTTTGAGACCATTATTTGGA